>NZ_JBXAYC010000009.1:0-28905 GCF_056782095.1 Dellaglioa sp. CoH-56-MRSF-13
ACTTTTTTCTTTATTTCAACTGTGAACATAGTAAAACCCCCTGAGTTAGATTTCTCCAACTCAGGGGGTTCACTTCAACACCCAAAGTTATTTTCTTTTTAGTGGTATACTACACAAGTAGTAAAATACAAAATTTCGGGGTAGAGAATACAGCGTTAAGTGCCAAAAGGACGGAATGTGTCTTTTGGACGAAGGCTAGCGATAGCTGCGGTTGTGTTTTCGCATTCGCCGCATACCACAATGTGGCAACTCCAACGAGGAGATGTCTGAATCATGGAAAATTTAACAAAGAGGTTAACCGCAAAGAATATAGCGGTGATGGGTCTATTATTGGCTGGTCAAATTATTCTAACTAATTTATTATCGTATCAGGTATTGACGTTACGGATAAGTTTCACTTTTATTGCGACTTATCTATTAGCGGCGTGGTTTGGCCCATTACTGGGTGGTATTGGTTCTGTTTTATCGGATTTACTTGGAACAGTATTATTCAGTAAAGGAGGTACATTTTTCTGGGGATTCTCGCTATCTGCTTTCTTAGGTGCGTTTTTCTATGGACTTGTATTTTATAAAAAACCATTTACGTTACCGCGAATTATTATTGCCGTATTAATCAATGTCGTTGTTATTGATTTATTGTTAAATACATTCTGGCTAGTATTAATGTACCAGTCACCTTGGACAATTATCTATGCACGTGCTATCAAAGATTTAATTTTAATTCCAATTCAAATTATTTTGTTATATATGGTTGGTAATAATAAACAAATCCAAAGATTAGGTAAACGATTATAGGAGGATTCAATCTATGCCATTGATGAAAATTGATATGATTGAAGGCCGTTCTGAAGGCCAAATAAAAGAAATTTTAGATATTGCTTATGATGTAATGCTTAATTCATTTGGCGCACCAGTTAGTGACAGATATCAAATTGTCACTCAACATCCAATAAATGAAATGCAAATTTTAGATACTGGGCTTGGATTTATGCGAACAAAAGAAGTATTGGTCTTTAGTTTAACAACGCGACCAAGAACGACAGAGCAAAAAGAAACCTTCTATCAACAGTTAATGCAACAGTTACAAACAAAAGTTGGATTGAGACCAGAAGATTTAATGATTAATTTAACAACTAATACTGATGAAGATTGGAGCTTTGGCATGGGCCAAGCACAATTTTTAACGGGTGACTTATAGAAATTAACCAGACGGCGAATTTATTTTCGTCGTCTATTTATTTGCTAAAGAAGGGTGAATCACTGATAAATTTACTAAAATAAGTTATAATAAAGAAAATAAACTATTTGGAGGAATTTAAATGTCAATTTTAGTTTTGGGTGGCGCAGGTTACATTGGTTCACATACTGTTGATCAATTAGTAGAAAATAGTCGTGATGTTGTTGTTGTCGATAATTTAGTGACAGGGCACTTAGAGGCTGTTAATAAAAAGGCAAAATTTTATCAAGGAGATATTGCGGATAAAAATTTTATGCGCAATGTTTTCAAAAATGAGGATATTGAAGCAGTTATTCATTTTGCAGCTTCATCTCTTGTTGGTGAATCAATGGTAAAACCATTAAAATATTTTGACAATAATACAGCAGGGATGATTCATTTACTTGAAGTCATGACTGAAGTTGGCGTTAAAAAAATCGTCTTTTCTTCAACAGCTGCAACATATGGTGAACCTAAAGTTGTCCCAATTCATGAAGATGACCCTCAAATTCCAACAAATCCATATGGTGAAAGTAAATTAGCCATGGAAAAAATTATGCACTGGACTGACGTTGCAGATGGTGTTAAGTTTGTCGCATTACGTTATTTCAATGTTGCTGGATCAAAACCAGATGGTAGCATCGGTGAAGATCACAATCCTGAAACACATTTAATTCCAATTATTTTACAAGTTGCTAACGGAGAACGTGAAAAATTACAAATTTTTGGGGACGATTATGATACCAAAGATGGTACAAACGTCCGTGATTACGTGCATGTTCTTGATTTAGCAGATGCGCACATTCGCGCCTTAGATTACTTACTTGCGGGAAATGAAAGTAATGCCTTTAACTTGGGTTCATCTAATGGATTTTCAAATATGGAAATTCTAGAAGCAGCACGCCGTGCAACAGGTAAAGAAATTCCTGCAGAAATTGCACCACGTCGTGCAGGTGATCCTTCAACTTTAATTGCAGCAAGTGAAAAAGCACATGAAATTCTTGGTTGGGCTCCTAAGTATGAAAATATGGAAGATATCATTAAGACAGCATGGACTTTTGAACAGACGCATCCAAATGGATTTTCAAAATAAATTAGTTATTAACCATAGGACAATTATTTGTCCTATTTTTTTGTTAATTTTCTCTTAGAAAAAATTTGTGATACTATTTTTGTGCTAAAATGTTAACAAAGCAGAGATAAAGGAAGATATGAATGAAAATTTTAGCAATTGATACATCGAATATACCACTCAGCGTCGCTGTTTTAGAAGATAGTGCATTATTAGCAACTATCACAACGAATATAAAAAAAAATCACAGTATTACATTGATGCCAGCAATTTCTGATGTCATGAAATTAGCAGGTATTAAGCCTGCAGAGCTAGACCGAATTGTGGTTGCACAAGGTCCAGGATCTTTTACTGGTCTCAGGATTGGCGTTGCCACAGCTAAAACACTAGCATTTACATTAGATTGTGAATTAGTTGGTGTCTCTAGTTTAGCAATGTTGGCTGCAGGTATTTCCACAAATAGTGATTCTGATATTGTACCGTTATTTGACGCACGTAGGAATTACGTATTCTCAGGTTTGTATAAAAATGATAATGAGCTTGTAAATGAATTACCAGACCAGCATAGAGAACTTGTGACTTGGGTGACTGAATTAAAAGAGCGTAACCGACCACAAATTTTTGTTGGAACTGATGTCGATTTATTTAAACAACAAATTATCGATATTTTAGGTGATCAGGCACAGTTTCCAGCTTCATTTTTAAATATTCCTCAGGCATTTATTTTGGGATTAATTGGTAAAGATAAAGAGCCCGCTAATCAGGAGACATTTATTCCGAATTATTTACGATTAACGCAAGCAGAGACGCAATGGTTAGAAACCCATTCAGATAAGGATCATAATACCTATGTTGAAAAAATTTAAAGCACGAGTGAAACAAATTATTCCAGAATTAAGACCAGATGAACCTGTTAGGACATTAGTTTTTCAGAATCATAGAATTAAAATTAGAAATGAAAGTTATTTTATGACACGTGCTGTTGTACCTGATATTCCGGAACTACTTGAGATTGAAAAAGCAGTTTATGATGGTAAATCACCATGGAGTGCAAAAATATTTGAAGGCGAAATTTGCCAAAAAAGCAAAACACTTTATTTAGTCTTACGTAAGGAAGATAAAATGTTAGGCTTTATTGGTTGTTCAACGGATGCAATAACGGGAGACGTACATATTGCGAATATTGCTGTTCTACCTGAATGTCAGGGTAGAGGGATGGGAAACTTTTTGGTAACGTCTATTACAAGGCGTGCTCGTTTAATGAGATTTAGAACAGTTAGTTTAGAGGTTCGCCGTGATAACCAGACGGCTTTAAATCTATACCACCAATTAGGATTTACTAAAGTGGGTATCCGAGAGAATTATTATGTTGAAGATGGGCAAGATGCTGTTGATATGTTGCTTAAATTAAAATAAAGGAATATGAATTAAGTTGAAAGAGGTCTCAATGGATAAAACGGAAAGAAATCTAATTTTAGCATTTGAATCAAGTTGTGATGAAACTAGTGTCGCAGTGGTCGAAGACGGTCATCTTATTTTGTCGAACATCATTGCAACGCAAGTTAATAGTCATAAACGTTTTGGTGGTGTTGTACCTGAAGTTGCCAGCCGCCACCATATTGAACAAATTACGAGTTGTATTAAAGATGCTATGACAGAAGCAAATGTAACTTATGATGATTTAGATGCTGTTGCGGTTACTTATGGACCAGGATTAGTTGGTGCTTTACTAGTAGGTGTTTCTGCTGCTAAAGCTATCGCATTTGCTCACGAGTTGCCTTTAATTCCCGTTAACCATATGGCAGGCCATATTTTTGCAGCGCGCTATGAATCTGAAATAGTGTATCCATCAATGGCTTTACTCGTTTCGGGTGGACATACTGAGTTAGTTTATATGCCTGAAGAAGGTCAATTTGAAATTATTGGTGAGACACGTGATGACGCAGCAGGTGAAGCTTATGATAAAGTTGGGCGTGTTCTTGGGATGACTTATCCATCAGGAAAAGAAATTGATGAACTTGCACATACTGGACAAGATACGTTTAATTTTCCGCGTGCCATGATCAAAGATGACAGTTATGACTTTAGTTTCAGTGGATTGAAAAGTGCCTTCATCAATACAGTTCACCATGCAGATCAATTAGGCGAAGAGTTGGACCGGGCTGATTTAGCAACAAGCTTTCAACAAAGTGTGATTGATGTACTTGCTGAGAAAACGGTACGTGCTTGTCATGAGTATGATATTAAACAATTAATTTTAGCCGGTGGTGTGGCAGCTAATAAAGGGTTACGTACAAGACTTGAATCTGATATGAAGAAAATGAATGATATTGAATTTGTGAAGGCGCCCATTAAATTATGTGGTGATAATGCTGCAATGATTGGTGCAGCAGGATATGTTGAATTTATTAAAGGTCAACGTGCAGGATTAAATTTAAATGCTGATCCTAGTTTAGAATTTGATTGGATAGTTTAATTATTATAAAATTAAAATAGAGATTTAGAGTTCGCCTTGTAATGCTAAACAGTTGTTTAACACTGGGGAGAACGCTAAATCTCTATTTTTTTGTAAATGGTTAATTTATATTTCTAAAATAATTTTTTGGTAAAATAAATTGGGATAGATAAACGAGTAATCCTAGTCCGAATAGAATAATAATTGTGGTTCCAAAAATAAAATCAAATTGTTGTAATTGATAGTACGCAATAATGCCAATTAACCACCAAATAATATTTAACCAATAAGGCAACGTTTTTTTCATAATAAAGTAAGTGACAAAAACAATTGCATATAATGGTGTAAAAACTGACGCGATAAAATATAAGAAATTTTGATAATTATCAATAGGAACTACCCATGCAATGACTAAGCCAAGCGCAACTATAATGATACTAATCAATTTCATATGTTTAAAGGAATGTATATTCTGAACGTTAATTGTTGCTGACATAACATCTAAAAATGTGGTTGTAACAGTTGAAAATATAATAATGAATAATGCGATTATACCTAAACCTGATGTAGCCAAGAACGAGGTAAAATCAGTGAATCCGGTTCTAGTTGTTAAAAGTAAGCCAATGGTAAACATGATTAAACTACCTAAAAAATAGCTAAACGAACTAACTGTAGACATAGCAAGTGGATGTTTTGTTGATTTTGTGTAATCACCTATTAGTGGTAGCCAAGATAACGCCATGGTGATATTTAATTCAACAGCTGATCCAAATGTCATATTTAAGCCATTGGAAGTATGTGAAACGGGTACTTTGAAAATTAAAAAAATCATGATACCTGCACCAATAACTAATAAATTAACAACAATTAAATTAATTCGATACAAACTATTTTCGCTAACTAATAACCAAATGATAATCAAAATAGCTATGACAAGTCCCATAATAATTGAATTTTTAAAATTAAGTAAGGAACTTGAAATACCATTCATTGCTGAAATTGCGTTGACGATCATAACAGCGGTCCAACCAATTAGTTGAATCAAATTGATAAGTGAAAATAAGAGCACACCTGTTGAGCCAAAAGCAACTTTAGTTGACTGAATGGCTGTCTGATGCTTTTTGGCACCAATATAACCAGCAGGTAGTAAGAAGAGACCACAACCAATTAAATGACCAATTAGAATTGCAAGGAAACCTTTAGAAAAGCCAAGTGGAGCTAGTAACATGCCCGTCATAATTTCGGCAATTGAAATGGCCGCACCTAGCCAAAGTAAAAATTGTCCACGTAATTCTTTAGTTTCTGTCATCTTAATCGTCCTCCAATTTAAAATAATGATTTATGGATTGAACTGTTTGTTCAATGTTCGGACTTTTAGCAATCAAGGAAATAACAGCAACTCCCGAAACAGTTGTAGTAGCCAGTTTGGCTAAATTATTTTCTGAAATACCACCAATTGCAACAATCGGGAGTTTACTAATTGATAGTAATTGATTTAAGCCAGCTATTCCGAGAGGCGCAGTCGCATCTGACTTTGATTTTGTAGGAAAGACAGGGCCACTACCAATATAAGCGATACCTGATAATTGATTGGCTTGTTTAATTTGATCGAGTGTTTGACAAGAAAGGCCAATCGCTAATTGACCCGCCGATTGATCTATCACATTTTGAATCTTTTGGTCATTTTGGCCAACGTGAATACCATCTGCTTGAATTTCAAGTGCTAAAGGTAGATCATCATCAATGAAAAAAGGAACTTGGTATTTTGTGCATAACCTCTGACATTCAATTGCGAGTGTCTTTTTTTGTATCCGGGTTAAAGGGGTTAAGAGATTTTTTTCTCTAAATTGGAAACAAGAAATGCCTGATTTTAACGCTCGTTCTAAAGTAGGTAGTAATTGATTGTCGGCGACGTCTTGAGTTCCTGCAATGAAGTAACTTGCTAACCATGATTGATTAAATGTCTTCATTTTGCGTTACCTCACGATATGCCCAATGATTTAATGGCCCGTGACCATGTCCAACGATAATACCGTTGCTAATTGTTGCTTCAACATATTTTTTAGACACTAAGATGGCCGTTTTAATATCTTGTCCTTTGGCAATTTCTGCTGCAATGCAGGCTGAGAGGGTATCACCAGTGCCATGAGTTCGAATTGTATCAATACGTTTCGAGCTCATCCAGAATGAATCGTTATCTTCTAATAATACAAAGTCATTTACGATATTTTCAGAGTTATAATGTCCGCCTTTAATGATGACGTTTTTTGCACCTAATAATTTAATCTTTTTTCCAGCTGCACTCATGTCTTCTTTTGAATTAATGGTCAAGCCAGTTATGACTTCAGCTTCTGGAATATTCGGGGTTACTACCGTGGCTAAAGGAATTAATTCTTCTTTGATTGTAACAACAGCATCCTCAGAAAGAAGTGTGGCACCGCCTTTTGCAACCATGACAGGGTCAACAATTAGGGGACCAAATTGATATTTTTTCAGATTTTTAACGACTACTTTAACGTGTTCTGAATCTGCAAGCATCCCTGTTTTGCATGCTTTAATGGCTAAATCATTTGCAATTGAGGCAAATTGTTCATTAATAATTTTAGCAGGGAGGGGAAGACTGTCTTGCACACCAAGTGTGTTTTGTGCAGTGATTGCGACGAGAACTGTTGCAGCATAGACATGCCGTTCTTGCATCGTTTTTAAGTCAGCTTGCATACCAGCGCCACCACTACTATCGGATCCAGCAATTGAAAGTGCTTGTGGAAAATCAGGCATTATAGGTCTCCTTTCATCGTTATCTGATTAGAAAGTTCATTTATCGTTATTAAATGTAGTTTATCAAGTAGGTTAACAATAAAACTACCTGGTTTTTCGGTAATTAACTCATCAGCAACAAGTTCACCAGTTGTTGCAAAGATAAGGCAGGCGATTCTTGCTGCTTCAAACTCATTATCTTTAGAGACAGCTGCAAACGCAGCAATTAAACTTGAAAGCATATCGCCTGAACCAACATGTGTTTGGAAAAGAGACGTTCCCTGTGTCACAGTTGCAACACGCTTTCCATCAGAAATATAGTCTGTAGGACCACTTAGAACAACCGTACAATTGTACCGTTTGGCTACAATTTTTGCGATTTCTGCTAAATCTGCAGAACCATTTCCTGCATCAATACCTTTTGCTTGCCATTCAACACCAGCTAATGCAGCAATTTCACCAGCATTACCGCGAATAAAATTAAAATGAAAATGCTCAAGCAAGTTTGTAATTACTTTTTGTCGGTAAGGCATGGCAACAGCAACTGGGTCTAGCACAAGTGGGATAGCTAAATCGTTTGCGATTTGACTAACCCTCTCAATGTAAGGTAATTCTGAACTTTTAAATGATCCCATATTGATTGTGGCAGCAGCAGAAATTTGTAACATTTCGGCTGCTTCTTCAATCGCACTGGGCATGATAGGGGAAGCGCCAATTGCGTTGAGTCCATTGGCAACGTCTTGAACCGTGATGTAATTAGAAATGTTGAAAATTACTGGGTTCTCTTCACGAAGTTTATCGAGTAGTTCTAATGGCATAACTTTCTCCTCTTGAGTACACAAAAACCCCACTCTTTGACAAAAAAATTGTAGAGTGGGGTCCTTCTTCACACTTTCCTACGCAAGTTTTGGCTTACAGGTTCGAAGGGATTAGGTTGAAAAAACCTATCTCAGTTCTTCTAAAGAACACCCCTAGTGTACTTATATTTTATTTTTAGATTACAACAAAAGAATAGGCTTTCATTCTTTAAATGTCAATAAATAAAAAAAAAAAAGCTAGCTTATTCTAAAGCTAAGCTAGCTTCTTCCCAATTAGTTTCTGCAGTCTCTATTGCAGTTTGAATAGATTGTAGTTCAGTTTGTAGTTCCTGAAGTTTATCTGCATCACTAAAAATAGTAGGTTGAGACATTTTTTCTTCAAGTTCTGTTTGATGAATTTCTAATTCACTTAATTCAGATTCTAAACGATCAATTTCACGTGTTAATTTACGTTGTTCCTTTTGCGTTTCTTTATTTTGTTGATAATTAGTTGTTGGTTTAACTTCAGGGACTTCTGAAGATGAGGCAATTTCAAGTGCCATTTTTTCGGCTGCGATAGCTTCTAATTCTTCTTTTTTATCAACATAATAATCGTAATCACCCATGTAGTAAGTAGAGCCTTCTTTTGAAACTTCAATAATACTTTCTGCAACTTTATTAATGAAGTAGCGGTCATGAGAAACAAGTAAGACAGTACCATCAAAGTTAGCAATCGCCTTTTCAAGGACTTCCTTACTATCAATGTCTAAATGGTTAGTGGGTTCATCAAAGATTAGGAAGTTATCTTTGTCCATTGCAAGTTTGGTCAAAGCAAGACGCGCTTTTTCACCACCACTTAAATTTGAGACACGTTTCAAAACGTCATCCCCAGAAAATAGAAATCCACCTAATAATGATCGAATATCTGTTTCAGGAGTTGAAGGATGATCATTCCAGAGTTCATCTAAAACAGTATTTTTATCTGTTAATTGATTTTGCTCCTGATCGTAGTAGCCAACATGAACATTAGCGCCAAGGAATGCTTCACCACGAATAAATGGAATTTGGCCTAAGATACTTTTAAGTAAGGTTGATTTTCCCACACCATTCGGGCCAACAATAGCTTGAACTTGATGCTTATGTAAATCAATTGAAACGGGTTCAGATAACACTTTATTATCGTAACCAACAGCTGCCCCGGCAACAGTTAAAACGATATTACCACTCTCATCTGCAGATTTAAAACTAAAACGAGGGGCTTTTTCGTCACCTTCTGGTCGGTCAAGTTTATCTAATTTTTCGAGTTGTTTACGACGACTTTGCGCTCGTTTTGTTGTTGAGGCTCGAACAATGTTTTTATTAACAAAATCTTCGAGTTTTTCAATCTTATCTTGTTGTTTTTCGAAAACTTTCCATTCTTGTTTTAAATTAGCTTCTTTTTTTACAATAAATTGGGAGTAGTTGCCATTGTAGTGAGTCGTTTCATTATGGCTCATATCATAAACTTCTGTCACAATTTTATCTAAGAAGTAACGATCATGAGAGACAATTAAGAGTGCCCCTGTATAAGTCTTCAAATAGCCTTCTAACCAAGTTAGTGTCTCAATATCTAAGTGGTTAGTTGGTTCATCTAAAATTAATAAATCACGTTTTTCTAAAAGTAATTTTGCTAAGGCTAAACGTGTTTTTTGACCACCAGAGAGAGTCCTAATATCGCGATTGAAATCTTCTTCATAAAATCTAAAACCATGTAAAACAGAACGGATTTCTGATTCATAACCATAGCCATTTTTTTCACTGAAATCATGTGAAACTTGATCATAGGTTGATAATAGTTTTTCAAATTTTTCAGAATCTTCTGCATTTTTAGGATCAGCAATTTGGGCTTCTAATGTATGAATTTGGATTTCCATTTTTTTTAAATAATCAAAAACACGACTCATTTCGTCCCAAATCGAACGTTCTGAAGTAACAGTTGTTGTTTGTGCTAAGTAACCGATGGTCATGCCTTTATGTTTAATGATTTGACCAGCATCAGTAGCCTCTTGATCAATAATCATTTTAATTAATGTTGATTTTCCAGCACCATTTCGACCAACTAGGGCTATCCTAGCATCGTCTTTGATATCCATATTTGCATTTTCAAAAAGAACATCTGCGCCAAAATAGCGAGCTGCTTGTTGTACTTGTAACAGAATCAAAATAATTCCACCTTTCTTTTAAAGTGACGATTGAATAATTAATACTAGACTATTCATAAGAATATGAGCAATCATTGACGTTTTGATGTCACCTGTTCGTTTGTAGAGGTAACAGAAAAGTAATCCAATTAAAAAGTAGATAGCTAAATGGCCATCATTATGTGCCAAACTAAATAATAAACTAGAAAGAATTGCGGCAGAAATAGGTGATATGAAACTTGCTAAATTGCCAAAAAAGACTTTTCTAAAAACGAGTTCCTCCATAATGGGAGCACCAAGTGAGACTGCCAACATATAATAAGGATATTTTGTAAAAATAGTCATAATTTCATTTGTATTTTGTGAGGGTACGGTCGTTTTTAAAATGGTGAATGAAATTAATTGAATAACTGTTTGGATTACTAACGTTAGAACGAATCCAAGAATACCCCACGAAATAATTTGTGACCATTTAGAGGAACCATCTATTGTATTTCTAGCACTGAAGTAATGATTTAACCAAATTAACAATATTGCTCCTAAAACATAATCAGCCGTCATTACTGGATAGATAACTGATTTTAAAGAAAATAGTTGATTCAGAATTGTTGGTAAAATAAAGATAACGAGGTAGCCTAATAAAATAGCGATTGAATTTTTACTAGTTGATTTTGACATGAGAACTCCTTTAACTGTAATTAGATAGTCGTGCATTTTTCTAGTGAATAAATTTGTATGATAAGTATAGCATAATTGACTAGATAGCGAATTCAATTCATATTAAAAATTCTATTAAATAAGAGCTGAAATGCTTGCAATTGTTTGAAAAATTGATTATAGTTAATTTTGTGATTAGCACTTAGGAAGATAGAGTGCTAAATAAAAGTGTTGGAGGGATAGAACGTGTTAAAACCATTAGCAGATCGTGTTATTTTAGAAGTAACAAAAGAAGAAGAAACAACAGTAGGCGGGATCGTCTTAGCAAGTAACGTACAAGAAAAACCACAAACAGGAAAAATTGTTGCAGTTGGTGATGGCCGTACGATGGATAACGGTGAAAAAATTGCTGTTGCTGTTAACGTTGGAGAGACCGTTTTATTTGATAAGTATGCTGGCTCAGAAGTTTCATTCGAAGGTAAAGACTACTTAATTGTTCATGAAAAAGATATCGTTGCAACAGTAGACTAATATAAATTTAAATTAAAGATGAGGTGGATTAATTATGTCAAAGGAATTAAAATTTTCTGAAGATGCTCGTTCAGCAATGCTTAGAGGTGTTGACCAATTAGCCAATACCGTTAAATCAACTTTAGGACCAAAAGGCCGTAATGTTGTTTTAGAAGAATCATATGGCTCACCAATTATTACAAATGATGGTGTAACAATTGCTCGTGCGATTGAATTAGAAGACCATTTTGAAAATATGGGTGCTAAATTAGTATCAGAAGTTGCTTCAAAAACGAATGATATAGCTGGTGATGGAACGACAACTGCTACTGTTTTAACACAAGCTATCGTCACTGAAGGTATGAAGAATGTGACAGCAGGTGCTAACCCTGTTGGGATTCGTCGTGGTATCGAAACTGCTACAAAAGCAGCCGTTGCTGAATTACATGAATTATCACACAAAGTTGAAACAAAAGAAGATATTGCTCAAATTGCTTCTGTATCTTCAGCTAATGAAGAAATTGGTGCTTTAATTGCTGACGCTATGGAAAAAGTTGGTAATGATGGCGTTATTACAATTGAAGAATCAAAAAGCATCGATACATCATTAGATGTCGTTGAAGGGATGCAATTTGATCGAGGTTACTTGTCACAATATATGGTAACTGATAACGATAAAATGGAAGCTAACTTAGAGACACCATATATTTTAGTAACGGATAAGAAAATTTCTAATATTCAAGAAGTCTTACCATTATTACAATCTATTGTGGAACAAGGTCGCCCATTGTTAATCATCGCCGATGATGTTGATGGGGAAGCTTTACCAACATTAGTATTGAATAAAATTCGTGGTACATTTAACGTTGTTGCAGTCAAAGCACCTGGATTTGGTGATCGTCGTAAAGCGATGCTTGAAGATATTGCCATCGTTACTGGTGCAACAGTGATTACTGATGAACTTGGTTTACAATTGAAGGATACAACAATTGAACAATTAGGTTCAGCTGGTAAAGTTAATATTACAAAAGAAAACACAGTTATTGTTGAAGGTTCTGGTGATAAAGCTAAAATTACAGAACGTGTTGGTTTGATTAAAAAACAAATCGATGAAACGACGTCTGAATTTGATCGTGAAAAATTACAAGAACGTTTGGCAAAATTATCTGGTGGGGTTGCTGTCATCAAAGTTGGTGCTGCAACTGAAACAGAATTAAAAGAACGCAAATACCGTATTGAAGATGCTTTGAATGCGACACGCGCTGCTGTCGAAGAAGGATTCGTTGCCGGTGGTGGTACTGCATTTGTTAACGTTATTAGTAAAGTTGCTGCACTTGAAGCAGTTGGCGATGAATTAACGGGTATCAAGATTGTTCAACGTGCTTTGGAAGAACCAGTACGCCAAATTGCAAAGAATGCTGGACTTGAGGGTTCAGTTATTGTTGAAAAACTAAAATCAGAAAAACCTGGTATTGGTTTTAACGCAGCAACAAATGAATGGCAAGATATGATTGAAGTTGGGATTGTTGATCCAACTAAAGTGACACGCTCAGCATTGCAAAATGCAGCTAGTGTCTCAGCCTTATTATTAACAACTGAAGCAGTTGTTGCAGATAAACCAGAACCAGTATCTGCAGCTGATCCACAACAAATGCCTGGTGGTATGGGCGGTATGATGTAACCCATTTGTCATAAAAAATGATGAAAATTTAAGAGCTATTAATCCGTGTTATTCTGGGATTAGTAGCTCTTTTTTTATGCTGAAAATAAAGTTTGTTTGCAGTATTGTATATTTAAAAATAAACGAGTAAAATAGAGTGAATTCGGTGAATAGAAATTAGTAATTAAAATAACTATTCAGTAAAATAAATGCGCTGTTTTGGCATCATTTATGAATGGATTTTTAAATATAGAACATAAGGGGTAAAGAGAAATGCGTCGTTATTTAAAGAGACTTTTAATTGGGAAGCCATTAAAATCTTCTGAAGAAGGAGATCAACAATTATCAAAATTTAAGGCATTAGCGCTCTTATCGTCAGATGCACTCTCATCTGTGGCGTATGGTACGGAACAAATTGTTACCGTTTTAGTGGGCTTTTCAGCAATGGCAATCTGGTATTCATTACCAATTGCATTGTTAGTCTTAGTTTTATTGGCTTCAATTACAATTTCGTATCGCCAAATTATCCATGCTTATCCTAAGGGTGGAGGCGCGTATGTTGTCTCAAGTAAAAACTTAGGTAAAAATGCTGGATTAATTTCTGGTGGATCGCTTTTAATTGATTATATGTTGACAGTAGCGGTTAGTGTTTCCGCAGGGACTGAGGCATTGATTTCTGCGGTACCTTCGTTATATGGACATCAAGTAGCAATCTCAGTGGTTATTATTATTTTGGTAATGGCAATGAACTTACGAGGCTTGCGGGAATCAGCTTCATTCTTAACTATTCCTGTTTATCTTTTCGTGGTTATGATTATATTGATGTTACTAGTTGGTGGTTATAATATTATGACAGGTCAAGTACCTTACCACGCAACAGCTGCTGTGGGTACGGCCGTTCCTGGAATTACACTAGCCTTACTTTTGAAAGCATTCTCATCGGGATCATCTTCATTAACTGGTGTTGAAGCAATTAGTAATGCAGTGCCTTTCTTCAAAAAACCACATGCTAAAAATGCTGCTGCTACTTTAACAATTATGGCGACGCTTTTGGCAGTCTTCTTTGGTGGAATAACATTCTTAAACTATTGGTATGGCATTATTCCTACTGAAAAAGTAACTGTTCTTTCACAAATTGCACAAACAACATTTGGACAAGGTATTTTGTATTACGTTTTCCAATTTTCAACAGTATTGATTTTAGTATTAGCTGCAAATACAGGTTTCTCGGCATTTCCAATTTTAGCGTTTAATTTAGCTAAAGATAAATTTATGCCTCATTTGTATATGGATAAAGGTGATCGATTAGGCTACTCTAACGGAATTATCACGTTAGCGGCCGGATCAATTATTTTAACATTTATATTTAATGGATCAACGTCATTATTAATTCCATTATATGCGGTAGGTGTGTTTATTCCGTTTACGTTGTCTCAGACAGGGATGATTGTAAAATGGTATCATGATCGCCCAAAAGGTTGGATTATGAAAGCCTTTTACAATTTCTTAGGGGCCTTTATCTCATTTAGTATTTTGTTGATTCTCTTTAGATATCGCTTATCAACAGTATGGCCATTCTTTATTATCATGCCAGTTATGTATATTATATTCTATAAAATAAATGATCATTACAATAAAGTTGCCGAACAATTACGTTTAACAGAAGAAGCAGAAATTCATGATTACGATGGCTCCACAGTTATCGTGTTAGTTAGTTCTGTAACGCATGTTACAACGGGTGCAATTAATTATGCACGTTCAATTGGTGACTACGTAATTGCAATGCACGTTTCTTTCGATACAAATCCGGAAAAAGAACATGAAACGGAACGTGAATTTAAAGAACGTTTCCCTGGTGTTCGTTTTGTTGATTTACATTCGTCATATCGTTCAATTGCTTCACCTGTTGTGAAATTTACAGATGTTATTGCTAAGAATGCCGCTGCTCGTAACTTCACAACGACAGTCTTAGTACCACAGTTTGTTCCAAGAAAACCATGGCAAAATATTCTTCATAATCAAACGAGTTTAAGATTGAGAACGGTCTTAAATTCTCGCGAGAATATTATTGTTGCAACATATAATTATCATTTGAAAAAATAAACATTGAAAAGTATCAATTAAATTTAATTGATACTTTTTTTGTATTTATTTAACAACGTGGTATAGTTAAGACTACTATGACAGAATATTTTTAAGGAGAGATATCAAAATGTTTCCAATTATCGTAGCATTTTTCGCAACAGCGCTTATCTCCGCGTTGCTAACTCCCGTTATTAGACTATTTTCAATTAAAATTGGAGCAGTCGATGTTCCAAATAATAGACGAGTAAATAAGGTTTCAATGCCTACAATGGGTGGATTAGCCATTTTTATAGCTTTTAACTTTACGAATTTTTTTATTTTAAAAAATCAATATCCAATAAAAATGTTAGTGACACTGTTTGTTGCTGAATTGGTAATTATTATCACCGGTGTTTTAGATGATAAGTTTGAATTAAAACCACGCCAAAAGATGTTTGGCATCACAGTTGCCGCCTTGATCGTCTACTTTTTTTCAAATATGCGAATGACGACATTCACTTTACCTTATTTTGGTATTATTAATTTAGGATGGATGAGTTTCCCTATTACAATTATTTGGATTTTAGCTATTACAAATGCTATTAATTTAATAGACGGATTAGATGGCTTAGCAACTGGGGTTTCCATTATTGATTTATTTACAAGTGGTTTGGTAGGCTATTTCTTTTTAGTTAATACAAATAGTTATATTGCAATTATGATGTTTACGCTGGTTGCTGCTCTGATTGGATTTTTGCCATATAATTTCTTTCCAGCTAGAATCTACTTAGGGGATACAGGCGCGTTATTTATTGGATTTATGATTTCAGTATTCTCTTTATCTGGACTTAAAAATGCAACTTTTATTTCTATTATTGTGCCTGTTTTAATATTGGGTGTACCAATTACGGATACTGTTTATGCAATGTTACGCCGGATTTTAAATAAAAAGCCTATCTCTCAAGCAGACAAACATCATTTACATCATCGTTTGATGCAAATGGGGTTAACGCATCGACAGACAGTATTAGTTATATATGGCATTGCGTTAATTTTTTCATTTATTTCATTACTTTATCCAATATCATCAATTTGGGGTTCAATACTAATGTCAGTTGCGACATTAGTGGGACTAGAACTATTCGTAGAGTCCATCGGATTAGTTGGATCTAAACGAAAGCCACTGCTAAATTGGATTAAAAGAATTGTTAAAACGATGACTTCAAAAAAATAGATAGTAAAAAGGATGTCCAGTAATTGGGCATCCTTTTTACTTAACTTGAATTTCATTATATAAATCTTGGCCTAATTTAAAAGTTATTTGGTTATTGAGTAGGTTGATTAGTTGATCTTGTAAGGTTAATATCAAATTTTTATCAACTGCTAAAGTTATTTCTACTGTTTCAAGATAGGTTGTGTGTTGGATTATAATTGAATTTTTTTCAAGATAATTTTCAAGTTTTCCAACATTTTGGTAAGCAATTTGGCAAATAAGTTCGGTTTGTAAAATACGTTCAACGATACCAATTTGTTCAATCGTCTGCGAAGCAGCATTACTATAAGCACGGATTAAACCACCAGCACCTAGCTTAATACCACCAAACTTTCGACTAACAACGATACAAATATTTTTAAGCTGATTTTTTTTAATAACTTCTAGAATGGGAACACCAGCCGTTCCAGAGGGTTCACCATCATCGCTTTGACGTTGGATTTCAGACTCAGTACCAAATGTGTATGCAAAACAGTGATGTCTTGCTTTAGGTTCTAATTTCTTGACTGATTCAATAAAAGCAACTGCATCAGATTCTGTCGCGATTCGAGTGACACGACAAATGAAGGAAGACTTCTTTTCAATTAATGTGGCTAAACCAGATTCTTTAATTGTTAAATAATTTTTTGACATAATTAAGGTTCCTTTGCGTATTTAAACTTATTGAAGGGATTGAGGAGAATGACACTTTCAAGTTTGTATGGTCGTTTAATAACTGATTCAGAAATTGACGAAACTATTAATTTAGATGAACTTACGTCGTACCCAGGAATTAGTATTGAAGATAAACAATTAATCTGTCGCAGATGCCTTTCACAACTTAATTTAAAGGAAAATAAATTACAAGGTGACCGGTACTATTGTTCATACTGTATGATATTAGGACGTATTTCAACTACGACTACACTTTATACTATACCTGAACCCAACTTGTTTTCAACTCAAAAAGGGAGTCCATTGACGTGGAATGGAGAATTAACGACTAGCCAAGAAATATGTGCTAATGAAGTGAAACAAATTTTTAAAAATTCGGGTGCCCGGCATTTACTGTGGGCGGTAACCGGCGCTGGTAAAACAGAAATGCTATTCAAAGGTATTGAAGCTGCTATTATGGATGGTAAGCGCATCTGTTTAGCATCACCACGGGTCGATGTTTGTATTGAATTATTTCCGAGATTGCAGGCAGCATTTCAAAATATTGATATTTGTTTGCTGCACGGAAAGACAACGGAACCATACCGTTATACCCAACTAGTCATCTGTACAACACATCAATTGTTAAGATTTCATAAAGCGTTTGACGTTATGATAGTTGATGAGGTAGATGCCTTTCCATATGCACAGAATCAATTACTGCTTCAAGCAACAACACAAGCAACTAAACAAAAAGGGGCAAGTTTATTTTTAACGGCAACCCCAAGTGAGGATCTGTTAAAGGAGGTTCGCTTAAAACAATTAACGGTTAGTTATTTACCAATACGCTTTCATGGTCAATTATTGCCTGAAATTAAAATTAAATTTGAAAAAGCGTGGGAAAAGAATTTAAAAAAAGGACGTTTACCCAAAAAATTAACACTGAAAATGACAGAGTGGCTAAAACGTAAGGATCCATTTTTAATTTTTGTGCCGAAAATTTGGTTATTGGAACCAGTAATGGAAGCATTTAAAAAGAAGTTTCCTAATTTAAAGGGGGACACTGTTTATTCTGAAGATCCAGATAGACTAGATAAAGTTAAGGCAATTAGAACAGGCGAACTACGGTATCTAATCACAACAACAATTTTAGAACGTGGTGTGACATTTGCTAATCTGGATGTTTTTGTTCTGGGTGCAGATGATAAAACTTTTTCAACGGCAGCGTTAGTTCAGATTGCTGGCAGAGTGGGACGTAATGTCAATCGTCCGTTTGGTGACGTTATCTTTTTATGTTGTGACTACACGATTTCAATAAAAAAGGCAGTTGGACAAATAAAAACGATGAATCGTAAAGCAAGGAAATTAAAGATATGAGAAACTGTCAGATTTGTCATAATACATTTAGTCAAAAATTAACGCTAGCATTTATATTATCGACTAAACCTTATGAAAAAAAGATAGTTTGTAAGAGATGCCAGGAGCAGTTACGATTGATTAATACTCAGTTAGCCTGTAGAGGATGCGGTCGAGAACAAAATAGGCCACAATTATGTGCGGATTGTAAGAAATGGCAACTTATTTATCCTAATTTAAATTTTCAGAATCAAGCGTTGTACATTTATAATGATTTTATGAAAGATATCATTAAAAATTATAAGTTTAATGGTGATTATCAGCTGAGAACTATTTTTCAAGTACAATTAAAGCACAAAATAGAAACAATTGATTTTGATTACCTCGTGGTGATACCTGTTGATTCTGAAACGTTAAATAATCGAGGATTTAATCAAGTCTGTGGTCTTTTAGATATTAAGCATGATCATTTTTTAGTGCGAAATAATACGGTTAAAGAAAAACAATCGCATAAAAATAGGCAACAAAGGCTTGAATTAATTCAACCGTTTGAACTTAGTCCAGATTGCCCAGATTTATCGGATAAAGTTGTTTTGATTGTGGATGATATTTATACTACCGGCCGAACACTATTTTATGCCCATATTTTGTTAGCACAAAATGCTAAAAGCATTAAGAGTATTACCCTTGCAAGATAATGAACAATAGGTACAATTTTTAAATAAATTAGTATGATATATTTAAGCAAAAGTTAAAATGACTGTTAACGATTACAATGGCGTTTTAAATAGATTTGTTAAGGGATATCATTTGTAAATTTAAGTCTATTCGCTTATAATTAAATCAAGCGGTAAGGTAATTAATAGTTTCGTTACCTGCTGTAGATTGAAGGGAGAGTTTATTATGTTAAAATACAATATTCGCGGTGAAAATGTTGAAGTTACAGATGTTACTAGAGATTATGTTGAAAAGAAATTATTTAAATTAGAAAAATACTTTACTGATACATCTAATTCAACGGCCCATGTTAATTTAAAAGTTTATTCAGATAAAACGGCCAAAGTTGAAGTGACAGTTCCGATGCCTTCTCTCGTCCTTCGAGCTGAAGAAACATCACAAGATTTACTTTCAAGTGTTGATCTTGTGACTGATAAATTAGAACGTCAAATTCGCAAATATAAAACTAAAATTAATCGCCAATCAAGAGGCAAGGGAATTAAAGATATTGAAATTCGTAATGAAATTGCTGATGAAGAATCAGATTCTATTGATGAAGTAAGCAAATTTGATGTTGTTCGGACAAAGCATGTTTCTTTAAAACCAATGAATAGTGAAGAAGCTATTTTACAAATGGATATGTTGAGCCATAACTTCTTTATTTACGAAGATGCTGATACAGAGGGTATTAACATTGTTTACAAACGTAAAGATGGTCGCTATGGTTTAATTGAAGCTGAAGATTAAACTAACCTTGAAAAGCCTGTTGAGTAAGTTAACTACTCAGGGCTTTTTTGTTATTTTAGTTTAAAATTTATTGATTTAGTGATACTATAAAAAATGATATTATAATTAAAAATAATTCAATAAATGTGTTTGATATATAAGGGGAAAAGCTAAATGGCAAATGTATTAAGACAATGGGTTGAAAGTGATAATCGTGAATTAAGAAAACTAGGCAAAATAGCCGATAATATTGAAAATATGGCCGACGAGATGGCTTTATTATCTGATGATGAACTAAAAGCTAAAACACCTGCTTTTAAAGCAAGATATCAAGAAGGTGAAACGCTTGATGATCTTTTACCAGAAGCATTTGCAGTGGTACGAGAAGCCGCAAAACGTGTGTTAGGACTATACCCATTCCGTGTGCAAATGATTGGTGGAATGGTTTTAAATAATGGTGATATTGCGGAGATGAAAACTGGTGAAGGTAAAACTTTAACAGCTACTATGCCCGTTTATTTAAATGCAATTTCAGGTCTAGGTGTTCATGTTGTTACTGTTAATGAATATTTATCAAGCCGTGATGCAACAGAAATGGGCGAATTATATTCATGGTTAGGTTTAACTGTCGGATTGAATATTAACGAAAAAACAGCTGAAGAAAAGCGCGAAGCCTACGCAGCTGATATTACCTATTCAACAAATAGTGAATTAGGCTTTGATTACTTACGTGATAACATGGTTGTTTATCGTGAAGATATGGTTCAAAGACCTTTAAACTATGTTATCGTCGATGAAGTTGATTCAATTTTGATTGATGAAGCTAGAACACCGTTGATTATTTCTGGTCAAGCTGAAAAGACGACTGCCATGTATGTTCGTGCAGATCGTTTTGTTAAAACGTTAACTGAAGAAGAAGACTATAAAATTGATCTTGAATCAAAATCAATTTCATTAACCGAAGAAGGAATTCGTAAAGGTGAAAAATATTTTGGACTAGATAATTTATATGATACAGATAATACAATTTTGACTCATCATTTGGATAATGCATTACGGGCTAATTTTGTTATGCTACGTGATAAAGATTATGTTGTACAAGATGGTGAAGTTATGATTGTTGATCAATTTACTGGTCGTATTATGGAAGGTCGTCGTTATTCTGATGGTGTTCATCAAGCTATCGAGGCTAAAGAACATGTTGAAATTGAAGACGAAACTAAAACAATGGCTAACATCACTTACCAAAATTTCTTTAGAATGTACAAGAAATTATCTGGTATGACGGGTACTGCTAAAACTGAAGAAGAAGAATTCCGTGAAATTTATAATATGGAAGTTGTTCAAATTCCAACGAATAAACCTATTATTCGTGATGATAAAGCAGATTTATTGTATCCATCTTTAAATAGCAAATTTAAAGCTGTCATTGCTGATATCAAAGAACGCCATGAAGCTGGTCAACCTATGTTGATTGGTACTGTAGCAGTTGAAACGTCAGAATTATTGGCACAAATGTTAGATGATGCTGAAATTCCACATGCTGTCTTAAATGCTAAAAATCATGAACGTGAAGCTGAAATCATTTTAAATGCTGGACAACGTGGTGCTGTTACCATAGCTACGAATATGGCCGGACGTGGAACTGATATTAAATTAGGCCCTGGCGTTAAAGAAATTGGTGGATTAGCTGTTATTGGTACAGAACGCCATGAATCTCGTCGTATTGATAATCAACTTCGTGGCCGTGCTGGCCGTCAAGGGGATGATGGGATGACACAATTCTATCTTTCTTTGGAAGATGATTTGATGTTACGATTCGGTTCAGAACGTATTAAGAGCTTCTTAGAACGTATGAACATTACTGAAGATGACGCTGTTATCCAAAGTCGTATGATTACAAAACAAGTTGAATCAGCACAAAAACGTGTCGAAGGTAATAACTATGATACACGTAAAAATGTTTTACAATATGATGATGTTATGCGTGAACAACGTGAGGTTATTTATAACCAGAGACAACAAATTATTATGGAAGAAAAAACATTAAAACCTGTTATTATGCCTATGATACAACGTACTGTTAATCATATTGTTCAGATGCACACGCAAGGTGACCAAAATGAATGGAATTTACAAGCTATTGTAGATTTTGCTGTCTCTTCAATGGTTAATGAAGACAGTATCTCATTGGCAGATTTAGAAGGTAAAGATGCTAACCAAATCGAAGCCTACTTGGTCGACCGCGCTGAAAAGAACTATGAAATTAAAGAAGATCAATTAGTTGATGCAGCACAAATGCTTGAATTTGAAAAAGTGGTTGTGTTACGTGTTGTTGATGATAAATGGACAGCGCATATTGATGCAATGGATCAACTTCGTCAGTCTATTGGACTACGTGGCTACGGACAATTAAACCCTCTAGTTGAATACCAATCAGATGGATTTAGAATGTTCGAAGAAGTCGTTGGAGCAATAGAATTTGAAGTGACACGTTTATTTATGAAAGCTGAAATCAGACAAAATATTAAACGTTAATCAAAAAGTTAATCAGAGAACATTATTAAAGAGTCACTTCCGAATTCGATAGAGTTTGAAGGTGACTCTTTTTAGTAAATTAAGGAGAAAATTGATGGAATTAAGCGATTATAGGAAACAAATTAATGAAATGGAACAAAAAATAACTAACTTCAGGGGGTCTCTTTGACTTAGAGACGCTGAATGAACGTATTTCTGAAAATGAAGAACGAATGGCTAACCCAGATTTTTGGAATCACCAAGAAGAAGCACAAAAAGTTATTGACGAAAACAATCAATTAAAAGGTAAATATGATGCGTTTCATGATTTAGAGAGTAAGGTATCAGAATTACAAGTCATGCTTGAATTATTACAAGAAGAAAATGATAATGATATGCTAATAGAATTTGATGACTTGTTTAACGAGACAAAAAAAGCACTCGACAAGTATCAATTACGATTATTATTGAATGAACCTTATGATAGCAGAAATGCTATTTTAGAAATCCATCCAGGTGCAGGAGGTACCGAATCTCAGGATTGGGGATTAATGTTACTTAGAATGTATACGAGATGGGCTGAAAAAAGTGGGCTAATCGTCGAAACAGTAGATTATCAATCTGGCGATGAAGCGGGATTGAAAAGTGTGACGCTTCTTATTAAGGGAGTAAACGCGTATGGTTATCTTAAGAGTGAAAAAGGGGTGCATCGATTAGTTCGTATTTCACCTTTTGATGCTGCTGGTCGACGCCACACGTCTTTTGCATCTGTTGATGTGATGCCAGAGTTGGATGATTCAGTCGAAATAGAATTAAATCAAGATGATATCAGAATGGAAGTATTTAGATCATCCGGAGCTGGTGGACAACATATTAATAAAACATCTTCAGCAGTTAGATTAATTCATATTCCAACAGGGATAGTAACTTCGAGCCAAGCGCAGCGGTCACAATTTCAAAATAGGGCAACGGCTGAAAGTATGATGAAATCTAAGTTATATCAACTTGAAATGGAAGCAAAAGAAAAAGAACGTGCTGCCATTCAAGGTGAACAAATGGATATTGGATGGGGGTCGCAGATTCGATCATATGTGTTCCACCCATACTCAATGGTTAAGGATCATCGTTCCGATTTTGAGACTGGTAATGTTCAAGCGGTAATGGACGGTGATATAGATGGATTTATTAATGCTTATTTACAGTGGAAATTAAAAAATGAAAATCCAAGTTAAAAAATGAAACTTAATTGTAAGACTACTGCAATATAAAGGTAAATAATCATGCTATAATGAAAATGTTATGAAAATAGACACAGGAGGATTCACTGTTTGATAGAATTTAAAAATGTATTTAAACAATATTCTGATGATATTATTGCAAGCAATGATATTAATCTTCGAATTGACCAAGGTGAATTCGTATATGTGGTTGGACCTAGTGGTGCCGGAAAGTCGACATTTATAAAAATGATGTACCATGAAGAACAAGCAACATCTGGTGAAATCACAGTAAATGATTTTCATTTAGAAACGATGAAACCAAAAGAAGTACCATTTTTACGAAGAGATTTAGGAATTGTATTCCAAGATTTCAAATTATTACCTCGTTTAACAATTTTTGAAAATATTGCATACGCGTTAGAAGTTATTGAAAAAGAACCTGCAGAAATTAAAGAACGTGTTGATTACGTGCTAGATCTTGTTGATTTGTCTGACAAGGCGGATAAATTTCCGGAAGAATTATCTGGTGGTGAACAACAAAGAATTGCGATTGCACGTGCAGTTGCAAATAAACCAGAAGTCTTAATTGCTGATGAACCAACGGGGAATTTAGACCCTGAAACGTCAGATGATATTATGTCAATTTTAGAAAAAGTTAATGAACAAGGGACAACAGTTATCATGGCAACTCATAATAGTATTATTGTGAACAAATATCCACATCGTTTGTTGGCTATTGAAGATGGCCGTATTGCCCGAGATGAAGAAGGAGGAAAATACGGTTATGAAAATGAGAACGTTTAGGCGTCATTTTGGTGAAAGTATTAAGAGTTTACGTCGTAATGGATGGATGTCTGTTGCTGCTATTAGTGCTGTTACTGTAACGTTAATTTTGGTTGGGGTGTTACTTTCAATCTTAATGAACGTAAATAAATTAGCATCTGATGTTGAGAACGATGTTCAAGTCAGAGTGTTTGTTGAACGAAAGACAACAAAGAATCAACAGGCTGATTTGAAAAAGAAACTTGAAAGTTATTCAGAAGTTAAAAAAGTTACTTTTTCAAGTAAAAAGGAGCAATTACAACAAGTTGTTGGTAGTTATGGTAATGAATTTAAGTTATTTGGTGGGGATGATAATCCACTATATGATACATTTGATGTTCAAACTAAAAAACCAAAACAAACTGAGCAAATTGCAAAACGTGCTAAAAGTTTAGATTATGTAAATGATGCTAGTTTTGGGGGCACATCTGCTAAAAAACTATTTAAAGTAGTTGGTAATATCCAAAAATGGGGTATGATTATTAGTGCTTTACTCCTCTTTGTTGCAGTATTCTTAATTTCTAACACGATTAGAATCACAATTTTATCTCGAAGAAATGAGATTGGAATTATGCGTCTAGTAGGTGCGACGAATGGATTTATCAGATGGCCGTTTTTACTTGAAGGTGCATGGACTGGGCTTTTAGGTGCTATCATTCCAATTATTTTAGTTGATTTTGGCTATATTTGGATTTATAACGGTTTACAAGTTTCGTTGGCATCAACTAGTTATCAATTATTAACACCAGGAACTTTCTTGGCAGAAATTGATTTATTATTAGTGTCAATCGGGATAATTATTGGTGCTTTAGGATCGTTCGTTTCAATGCGTCGTTTCCTTAAAATTTAATTAAATTTTAAAAGACTGATTTTGCTAAATGCAAAATTCAGTCTTTTTTGTTATTATGATTATCTTTTTTGAATCATGACAAAGCATGATATAATTTGAGTACTATATATTAAAGAAAATAGGTGCATTTATGGTAACGCTTAAAATTATTGGAAACTTTTTCATGCAACCAACGCTTTGGTTAGCAATTATACTGATTTATGGTATGTATACACGAAGAATTAAAAAAGAGAGACAAGCATTTAGAACAGCTGTCGATAGTGATTTTTATGAGGGACGTCATGCAATAAAAGTAGGCTTTATTTTTAGTATTATTGGATCAATGTTACTATTTGGACTAGGTGTTATGTTGCCTATTAACTGGGTAGTTATTTATGCTATTTTTATGATTTTAGGACTACTACTATACCCAGTATTTGATGCTATCTTTCCGCTATTTATTATATCGGGACTAGTATATGGGATGACTAAATCTCAATTAAGTAATTTTGAAATATTTAAATATGAAGAATTTCACGTTGAATTTACGACAGGGATTCTACTGATAGGGACAGTCATTTTATTTATAACTGCTTGTGCGCTGTATTTATTCAGAAATAGTCCCTTATCGCCGAACACACAGTCAGGTAAACGAGGGCGAAATATATCGTCGTTTAGTATGAAGGATCTGTATCTGGTGCCACTTGTAATTCTAACACCGGGTGATCAATTCCATAGTGTACTCTCTTGGTGGCCAATTATTCATATAGCAGGTACAGAATTTAACATCATTATTTTACCATTAATTGTTGGGCTATCATTACGTATCTATAAAGAAATACCAAGAGTAGCTATCAAATTTATAAAAAAACAATACTTATATTTAGCTTTTATAGGGACAGGTTTAGCGATAATGGCTATATTTATACCAATAATGGGGATATATGGATTAATTGTTCTATTAGTTGCGTATTGTATCAGCCAATATATGATCAAACGCCATGATAATAAACAAGAAAAATGGTTTGCAGAATCCAATGAAGGAATATTAATTGTAGGGGTACGCCCAGGTACGCCAGCTTCAAAGATGGACGTAGAGGTTGGTGATGTGGTCGTTCAATGTAATGGCATTGAAGTTAGAAACGAAACCGAATTGTATGAAGCATTACAGAGTAGCTCAACGTATTGTCGATTAAAAATTAGGACATTTAGTGGAGATACAAAAATAACAGAAAGTGCGATATTTTCAGACTCACCATATGAAATAGGGTTAGTCATAATTAAATAAATTTAGTTATCAGGGGGATAAATAATGAAAAAAATTTTAGTTGTAGATGATGAACCAGCAATTGTTACGCTGTTAACGTATAATCTAGAAAATGCGAACTATGAAGTGCATGTAGCAATAGATGGGCCTAGTGCATTTAAAAAAGCAACAGAACAAAATTTTGATTTCATTATTCTCGATTTGATGCTGCCTGGTTACGATGGTATCGAAGTTACAAAAAAATTAAGACAAGAAAAAGTAAAAACGCCAATAATCATTTTAACGGCTAAAGATGATGAATTGAATAAAATAATTGGTTTAGAAATTGGTGCAGACGATTATATGACTAAACCGTTTAGTCCAAGAGAAGTAATAGCAAGAATTAAGGCTATTTTGAGACGTACTGAACATGACTCATCTAAGGATGAACAAATTGATAATGAAGTGAGAGAATTTAAAGATTTTAAAATTGATTTTTCTAACTATTCAGTTTATAAAAATGATGAAAAAGTTGCATTAACACCAAAAGAGTTCGAACTTTTAGTATATTTTATTAAACGAACAGGACGTGTGCTAAGTAGAGAAAAGTTATTGAGCGGTGTTTGGGGATACGATTATGAAGGGCAAACAAGGATGATAGATATGCATGTGAGCCATTTACGCGAAAAATTAGAAGTAGATGCTAAAAACCCCCTATATTTAAAGACAGTTCGAGGATTTGGCTATAAGTTTGAGGAGAATAAATGAAACAAAAACTAAAATGGATAATTACGACGTTAATCTTGTTGCTAAATTTAACATTTAGTATGACACTTCTATGGGATGTATCCGGGAAACTTTTTAGTAAGAATAGTATTATTGGAGTAAGTGTGTTGAGTTTGATTGAAATAGCTATACTTTATAAAATAGCATCTAAAGCAGGTGCTGAGTCCGAATTAATGGCTAATATATTGAATAGTTTAGTCAATAAAGGAGATTCTTATCATGTATTACTAGATACAGATAGTCCCAATTTTGAATTATCGAAAGCCATTAATCGTGTTGAAAGTTATCAAAAGAAAAGAAATATTCACTATCAGGTACAAAATAATAACTATCTAAAATTAATTGAACATTTGACAGTTGGGGTTATGCAAATTGATCATAAAAGACAAGTACTAGTCGTAAATGATATGATTTCTAAATTATTAGGCCAACAGATAGAAAGTAAGCAACATTCATATATTGATGATATTAAAACATACAAATTGAGTGGACTAATTGAAAAAGCCATTAAAACACAAGATAAGCAAAGAGATGAAGTTGAAATTGCCAATACAAACAGAGTGGTTGATGCAACGGTCGTCTATATAGCAAATAACAATGTAGAATTTCAAGTAATCGTAATTTTATATGATATAACTGAGCTGAAATTATTAGAGAAAATGCAAAATGAATTTGTCGGAAATGTGAGTCATGAATTGAAAACACCAGTAACAGCAATTAAAGGATTTGCTGAAACTCTTTTAGAAGAATCTGTTGATTCAAGTACAACTAACAAATTTTTAAATATTATTTATGACGAAAGTGAAAAATTAGAAGTATTAATTCAAGAGATATTAAAATTAGCAAAAGGGCAAAAACCCAAAGAAAATATTTCGAGTTTCAATTTAGATGCTATGATAAATTATGAGTTAGATTTATTAAGTAGTACTATTAAAAGTAAAAATTTAATAGTAGACAAGAGAATAACAAAAGATCTTTATGTAAAGTTTGATAAAAATAAGATAGCCACTATCTTAGGTAATTTATTGCAAAACGCTGTTAAATATAATGTTGATAATGGGCGTATGGTAGTTGAAGTAGGCAAAATAAAGACAAGATTTTTTATAGCAGTATCAGATACTGGTATTGGTATTTCAAATCAAGACAAAAAAAGAATATTTGAACGTTTCTATAGAGTAGATCCGTCTAGAAATAAACAAATAGAAGGTAATGGGCTTGGCCTCGCTATTGTGCAGGAACTAGTGACATCAATGGGTGGAGAGATTAGTGTGAAAGATTCGAATGATAAGGGGACTGAAATTACGATTTATTTGTAATATTAAGAGATATTCACATAAATAGACTTGACCAAGAAAAAGAAAGCTGATATATTTAATAAGTGCTATTGAGGCGATAATGAATATCGCAAATAA
>NZ_JBXAYC010000010.1:0-19898 GCF_056782095.1 Dellaglioa sp. CoH-56-MRSF-13
GAGTAGCGAAGAGGCTAAACGCGGCGGACTGTAAATCCGCTCCTTCGGGTTCGGTGGTTCGAATCCACTCTCTTCCATTTTTTATAGGGGTATAGTTTAAAGGTAGAACTACGGTCTCCAAAACCGTCAGTGTGGGTTCAATTCCTACTACCCCTGCCATTTTTTGTTTTGGCGATATTGGCGAAGTGGTTAACGCACCGGATTGTGGCTCCGGCACGCGTGGGTTCGATTCCCACATGTCGCCTTTTATAAGGTTATATCAAGTAATAATTAATATGGCGGTATAGCCAAGTGGTAAGGCAGAGGTCTGCAAAACCTTCATCACCGGTTCAAATCCGGTTACCGCCTTACACGAGTTATGCCGGTGTGGCGGAATTGGCAGACGCGCTGGACTCAAAATCCAGTTCCAGCAATGGAGTATCGGTTCGACCCCGATCACCGGTATTATTAAGTATTATAGAGAGTATTAGAAAACATGAAAGCCCATTGATTGGGCTTTTTTTGTACGCTAAATTATGAAGAATAATACGAAATTATAGAAAGTTGAGCTTTTGTTGAACTTTTTTGGCTCTTCGTCAACTGTTGTTGGTGGATAATAGTATGAAAATTCTAATCACTTAATAATTAGAGTTTTTTTGGTATAAATTTTTAAGTGTATAAAATATTCTGGTATTGAAATCATATAATAATTTTTTAACTGATATATATACGTCTAACTTTTTAATTACATTTCAAACATCTTGATAGTAAATCATAGTGTACAACAATATATAGATAGTATATATTGTTGTACACTATATATTGTTGTTTTTAAGAGGATAATCAAGTAACATATATTTATTGCTGTAAGAAAAGGAAGGTCACTTATGAAAAAAGTAGAGGTAAAGTTAGATATGCAAGTGCCTGACATATTTGAAAAGCGTGATGGTCGAAAAGTTGATTTTGCATTACGTAAAGTTTTAAGTAGTACTTTGCGTCGATTAAATAGTAAAAAAAATCAAGAAAGCTATCAGGAATTACTATTACATAAATTAAGTAATTATCAAAAAATTAATGCCCAAACGATGTATGGCTTAGTTATAGCTACATATCGTGAATTAGGCTACCGTGATGCATTGGATAGCTTTCAGGAATATAGAATAAATGATGAAAAATTGTGGAAAGAGCAAACTGATCCAGCTGGTCGTTTGGATAAATTATTAAATAAAGATGATACAATTGTTCATGAAAATGCTAATAAGGATAGCAATGTATTCAATACACAACGTGATTTGACGGCTGGGACAGTGGGTAAAACTTTGGGATTAAAATTAATGCCTGAATCACTAGCTAAAGCACATTTACGTGGTTCAATTCATTATCATGATTTAGATTACACACCCTGGAGTCCTATGACTAACTGCTGTCTGATTGATTTTAAAGAGATGTTAACAAATGGATTTAAAATAGGAAATGCTGAAGTTGAAAGTCCTCATTCAATTCAGACCGCAACTGCGCAAATGGCACAAATTATTGCTAATGTAGCCTCAAGTCAGTATGGTGGTTGTTCTGCAGATAGGGTGGATGAGTTACTAGCGCCATTTGCTGAATTAAATTATAAGAAGCATTTAATAGATGCAAAAGTATGGATTGGGAATCCAATAAAACAGATAGAATTTGCTAAACTTAAAACAAGCAAAGATATTTATGATGCCATGCAAGGATTAGAGTATGAAATCAATACTTTATTCTCTTCGCAAGGACAGACGCCGTTTACTACGTTAGGTTTTGGGTTGGGTGAAAGTTGGATTGAACGAGAAATTCAAATCTCAATTTTAAAAATTAGAATAAAAGGATTAGGTCGTGAGCATCGTACGGCAATATTTCCTAAATTAGTATTTACAATAAAAAAGGATTTAAACTTTAAACATGGGGACCCTAACTACGATATTAAGGCCTTAGCTGTTGATTGTGCTACGAAGAGAATGTACCCTGACATATTAATGTATGACAAGATAAAAGAGCTTACGGGCAGTTTCAAGGTACCTATGGGCTGTCGTAGCTTTCTGCAAGGATGGAAAGATAAAAATGGTAATGAAGTCAATTCTGGGCGTATGAATTTAGGCGTTGTTACAGTTAATTTACCACGAATTGCTTTGGAATCCGAAGGTAATATTGATTTATTTTGGGATATCTTTAAAGAGAGGATGCAGGTTTGTAAAGAGGCATTAGTCTTTAAAGTTAACCGTGTCAAGGAAGCTATCCCAGAGAATGCACCCATTCTATATCAACATGGTGCTTTTGGCGAAAGGTTAAAAGCAGACGGAGATGTTGATGATTTATTCAAGAATCGTCGCGCTACGGTCTCATTAGGTTATATTGGACTATATGAAGTTGGAACTGTTTTTTTTGGACCTAATTGGGAAAAAAATGAAAAGGCGCATAATTTTACGATTGACATCGTTAAACGCCTCAAGGAGTATTGTACAGATTGGTCAGATGAATACGATTATCATTTTAGTGTTTATTCAACTCCTAGTGAATCCTTAACAGATCGTTTCTGTGTATTAGACACTGAAAAATTTGGTGAAATTAAAGATGTTACAGAAAAGGAATATTATACAAATAGTTTTCATTATGACGTTAGGAAAAATCCAACTCCGTTTGAAAAATTGTCGTTTGAAATGGAATATCCTAAATATGCATCAGGTGGATTTATTCATTACTGTGAATACCCAAATTTACGTCAAAATCCTAAGGCTTTAGAAGCAGTCTGGGATTGGGCTTATGATAAAATCGGCTATTTAGGAACTAATACCCCTATTGATCATTGTTATAAATGTGGTTTTGATGGTGAATTTAACCCAACTGAACGAGGATTTGAATGCCCTAAATGTCAAAATCATGATCCAAAAACATGTGATGTTGTTAAAAGGACATGTGGATACTTAGGTAATCCACAGCAACGTCCGATGGTTCATGGACGTCATAAAGAAATTGCTTCTCGTGTTAAAAATATGACTTTAGGAATGGTTGATGATGGAACGACAAAAGAGAGTTAAAGCACCACGAAATCCGAAACCTAAAGAATGGATTGCCAGTGAGTTAAGCCAACAGTATATTGCATCTTATAAACCATTTAATTTTGTTGATGGTGAAGGGGTTCGTTGTAGTTTATACGTTAGTGGCTGTTTATTTGCTTGTCCGGGTTGTTATAATAAGGCAGCGCAAAATTTTAGATATGGGACACCATATACAAAAGAGCTTGAAGATCAAATAATAACTGATTTAAGCGAAGACTATTGCCAAGGATTAACTTTATTAGGCGGAGAGCCTTTTGTTAACACGCAGGTTTGTTTAAGCTTAGTGAATCGTATTCATGATACTTATGGATGGACGAAAGATATCTGGTCTTGGACTGGTTATACATGGGATGAATTAATGCTTGAATCTGATGATAAACTTGAATTACTTTCAAAGATTGATATTTTAGTCGACGGTCGATTCGAATTACCAAAAAAAGATTTAACTTTGCAATTTAGAGGTAGCTCAAATCAAAGAATTATTGATGTTCAAAAATCATTAATTGCGGGTGAAGTTATTCTCTGGGATAAATTGTTAAGATAAAAAACTTGTCACAATACCTTGTATGTAAGGTGTTGTGACAAGTTTTTTTAATAATCATTTGGATTCGCGATAAGTGGTGAATAGTCATTCATATCAGAATCTCTATAGTCCCACCATTCTTCAGAATATCCGATAAAACCAGCAGTTATCATAGCGTTATTTAGTATATCGTAATTTATTTGTTGTTGAGGTGTTCGTTTATAATTTCTTCCAGCTCGTTCTGAAAAGTCGTCAAATTCACTTTGCATGTTAAGCTCGTGGCCATCCATATCACAGATAGTTAAATCAAATGTCACGCCTTTTTGATGACTGAAATTAGGATTTGGCTTCGCTACAAAATTAGGATCGGGATAAACGTCAAATAATTTTTTTTGAGCAGAGACTGGTCTGTAGGCGTCCCAAATTTTTAAACGATAGCCTTGAGTTTTGAGTAATTGACTTGCGATACCAAGTTTCTTAGCTGTTCCTGTTCTAGCGATTGCTGTAGAAAAGTCATAAATAATTTGGTTAGTAAAGTTGTCTTTTGTAGCATAGCGTAAATCTACAATAATATTAGGATCAATATCTTTAATATTTGTAAAACCGAGTTCAATTTCTGATAACATGATAGACCCTCCTAGCGAAGAATTTCGCCCATTTCATCATTATAATAAGAAAGTTTAGGAAATATAATTTTAACTGTAGTACCTTCATTTTTTGGAGATTCAATTTCTAATTGGTGACCTAATTTTTGACTTAGTTGATTTGCTAAATAAAGGCCTAATCCGGTTGCATTTTGGTTGAATTGACGCCCGTTATTCCCGGTAAATCCTTTGTCAAAAACGCGAGCTAAATCTGCGTTCGGGATACCAATGCCATTATCTTTAATGGCTAATATCGTTTCTTTTTCAGTATCTTTAAGAGAAATAACGATTTCACCATTATTTGGTGTGTATTTTAATGAATTGGTAATCACTTGATTTAAGATAAAACGTAGCCATTTTGAATCAGTTAGAACGGAAATATCTGTACTGTTAAAAACGAAACGAATATGTTTTGAAAAAAATAAGTTCATATTATCCCGAATGACAAGATTAACTACTTTTTTTAGTGAATCATCTTGAATTAAATAATCATTTGAAAAGCTATCTAAACGAGAATAATAAATCACTTGTTCAACAAAATTTTCAATGTTTTTTAATTCAATTTCAGTTTGCATGACTTGTTTTTCAGATAGCTTGCCATCAGATGTTTCAATTAGTAACTGAATAGCAGCTAAGGGAACTTTAATATCATGAATCCAAGCATTTAAAAAATCCTCTTGTTCTTGTTGTTTAGACAAGATATTATTTATTTGTATTTGATGATTGTTTAATAGGGCATTAACATAACCCTGATATAAACGTTGTTCATTGGAATGTGCACCATTAATAGGAATCAATAAATCTGCTGTTGCTGGATCAATTGGTAATTTAAATTTTTGGTACCATTGATGATTAATCCAGTAACGTGTTACAACAAAAATACTTGATATAATAACTACCAGAATATCTATATATAATAATGTAGATAAAACAATGTTATGGAATGGATCAAACCACAATACAAGATTAATTAAGAGAATAACTAGAAGGAAAAAGATGATTGTTGTAATTCTATCTGAAATGTACTTAAAAAATGTCATTAGTGTCTCCTAAGGGATAAGATAACCTTGTCCTACCTTTGTCTCGATAAAATTGGGTAATCCAGCTTGTGCTATTTTTTTACGAACGCGATTAATATTAACGGTTAACGTATTGTCATCAACAAAATGTTCGTCTTCCCAGAGTTCTCGAAGTAATTTTTCACGGCTAACAATTTTCCCTGTCTGACGCATTAAATATTGCAGTAACTGGTACTCATTTTTTGATAAATCAATAATTTTATCGTTAAATTTTGCAGTTCCATTTTGTAAATTCAAAAAAAGGCCATTATGCTCGAGTGTTTCTGGTCCCATTTCTGCGTAATTGTAAGTGCGTCGTAATAATGCAGAAATTTTTGCAACTAAAACTTCCATTGAGTAAGGTTTATTTACGAAGTCATCGCCACCCATATTCATTGCCATAACCATATCCATATTGGTATTTCGGCTTGAGATAAATATAATTGGTACATTTGATATTTCACGGATTTTTTTACACCAGTAAAAGCCATCAAAATCGGGTAAATTAATGTCTAATAAAACTAAATGTGGTTTTTTTTCAATGAATTCAAGATCAATTTCACTAAAATTATTAATTAAAATAGGGTTGAATCGCCATTTTGCTAGACTATCTGCAGTAATGTTGGCAATTGTTTTATCATCTTCAACAATCATTATACTAAACATATTATCACCTCTTTAAAGTAAGAACTATTTACCCTACAATACCGGTTTTTAGCATTAAATTCAAATAGATAAAAAGCGTAAATAAATATTGGCGTAATTATCCTATATATAGGATAATACTTGGTAATAGGAGAAATGAAATTATGACATTTATTGAAGTAGATCACGTTAAAAAAATTTATGGAATGAAGTTTAATAGATCGACTGCAATTGATAATATTTCGTTTGTAATTGATTCAGGAGAATTTGTTGGTATTATGGGACCATCTGGTGCAGGAAAAACGACGTTATTAAATATGATGTCGACTATTGATAAGCCAACTTTTGGACATGTTAGAATAGATAACCAGGATATAACACAATATAATGAAAAAAAATTGTCTGAGTTTAGAAGACAACAGTTAGGGTTTATTTTTCAAGATTTTAATTTACTTAATTCGTTGACTATCAAGGAAAATATAATTTTGCCCTTAGCATTGGATAAAGTAAATGTAGAAATAATTGAGGCAAAACTTGCTAATATTGCTAATATTTTAAATTTAAATAATATTTTAAAACATTTTCCAAATGAAATTTCAATTGGTCAACAGCAGAGGGTTGCAGTTGCACGAGCTATTATAACGGCACCCAAAATGTTATTCGCAGATGAACCGACAGGAAGTCTAGATTCAAAAGCAGCTACGGAACTATTGAAGTATTTAACAGACGTGAATGAAAAGCAAAAGATGACGCTCATGATGGTAACTCATGATGCATTTACAGCTAGTTATTGTAAAAGAATTATTTTTATTAAAGATGGGAATATCTTTGCCGAAATTAGGCGAGATGGCTCTAGAAAAGAATTTTTCCAAAAAATAATTGATATGCAAGCAGCTATTGGTGGGGGAAAGCAATGAAACCACTAGTGAATATTGTTTTTAAAAGTATTTGGCGCAGTTTATGGGATTATTTAATTTACATTATTGCTAGTGCGATAGCAGTTACAGTTTATTTTTCATTTTTGTCAATGTCAATTAACAAAGAGTTAACACAAAATGCGCGCGTAGAGTTACCAATTTCTGTTACTTTACGTATTAGTAGTTTTTTAATTTTGATTTTTATTGCTTGTTTCATGATGTACACTAATCTTTTTGTGGCGAAACGGCGAGAAAAAGAAATTGCTGTTTACCATCTTCTTGGAGTGAAAAAAAAAGAAATTGCGACAATGCTATTTATTGAAAATTTAATTCTAGGTAATATAGCATTACTGATTGGTTTAGTGGTTGGTGCGATCTTTTCTAAATTATTTGCTATGATTTTGTTGAGGGCTATGTTTATTGTGGCAGATACCAATATTATTATATCTTGGCATAGTTTAATTAGTACAATAGTTATCTTTAACGTTATCTTTTTAATGATGTCAACTGTTAATGCAAGTGTTATTTATCGTAAACAATTAGTTTCATTGTTTAAAAATAGTGATAATGCCAGTGTCGAAAAATTTGGACCATTTAAACGATTTATGGCTATCATTAGTATCTTTTTTATTATTGTACCTTTATTTATGGCAGTAAATTTTGAAAATTTGGGACCTATTTTTAATGTTTGGTTACGTAAAAATGATTATTTTTTAGCAGTATTGATTATTGCAATTATGATTATCTTAGGGACTCTTTTGATTTTTAATTATTTGGTGCCGATAATGATAAGTATGATACAAAAATGGCGACATTTTATGTATCGGGGTGGTAGGCTACTTGCTTTTTCTAATTTAAAAGTCAGTTTAAGACAAAATAAGGTCATCTTAAGTTTAATGACTTTATTAATAATGTTCTCTTTATCTGTATTTATTGGAGTGGCTACGTTGTATTCATATTCCCAAAAAACAATTGATCAAGTGGCACCAGCTCATTTTATTACGGACGATTATCATTTAAAAACTGTAAAAAAAGTATTAAAACAAAACAATTTAATAGTGAAACAGCAAGTAAGTGGACATCTTAAAATTGTACCGATGAAAACAAGTGTTCAATTAAAAGCAAATAATCAAAGTGAAGCTAAAATTGTGCCAATTACAATAATGTCAGAAACAGATTATAATCATGCGCGTAAAATTCAAGATGATTTAGAACCGATTAAGATTAAATCGAATGAGACAGTTATGATTTTACACAAGTTAGCAAGATATCAAATTAATGATGATAACCAGCTCATTCAATTTAAGCAAAAATCAATGAACAAATTAAAGATAAAAACATACTTAAGTACGTTTCCGTATGGTGAAATACATTACATTCAAAATTTGTTAATTGTTAAAGATAGTGTCTACAAACGTGTTGATAGCAACACAAAATATGGACTTACAGCTATTAATATTAAAAATTATCAGGAATTTGCACAATCTAAAAATGATTTCGGACATAAATTAGATAATCAATCTAAAGAACAGACCTATTTGCAGCAGACAGGGACAACATTATCGAATGTCCGTTATAAATTTTCTAATCAAATTAAGTCAAACTACCATTATCGAAATTTGGGTGTGAGAAATCAAGTTGAAAAAAATGTTAACGAATTAGATGGGTTTTATATTTATATAGCATGTTTTATTAGTATTATTTTAGTATTAGCAACTTGTAGTATTTTAATGTTACAACAAATGATAGATCTTAGACAAAATCAAAAAACTTATTCACTAATGCAAAGTCTAGGTGTGACCAAAAAAGAGATTAAGCGAATTATTTATCAGCAAACAGCCAGTTTATTTTTAATTCCGGTTATTTTAGGATCGATAGAAGCAATATTTACTTTTAATATTTATGTCGCATTATTTGATCAACCTAACCTAAATGTTCTCATTTTCTTCTGGGGGACCTTCTATGTGATGTATTTAGGCTTATTTTTAATTACCGTGAGAGTGTTGAATCGGATAATAAATAACAGAGTTTAAGAACGGTTAAATGATTAATAGCCTAAAAGTTAGAAAACTTTTTAGGCTATTTTTTGGTTGGAAATTAAACATTTTTGGGGAATAACTATTGTAAAAAAATAGCTAATTAATGACTTGTTTGAGTCATTAATTAGCTATTAATATCGTTTGTGGAATACGGATTGTTTTTAACTAATTGGATTAATCTTTTATATTAATTAATTCATTAACAGAATACACTGCGTCTATGGGAGTAATTTGAAACTCACTTTCATAGTACTTTAACTGTTTATAATTTGACGTTTTACGCCAATTAATAAAATCAGATTGTTGCTTCCAAATTGTTAAAAAAACATAATTATAACCTTTAGATAAAGACTGTAATGTGTAAAAAGAAATGATACCAGTTGGTTTTGTTTGTTCATTAATAAAAGTTTGTACTTGAGCTAAGTAAACTTTACTTTCTTCATCGCTCAAAGTAATATATTTAAAATGATAAAAACCTTGCCATGAATCCATTCCTACATGATATCGAACACGGAAGTCTAATCCAGAGTAGAAAATAGAATTATCATCTGATGTGTCTAATAAGTAAGAATTATTGTACTTATTAATTGGATTAAGTAGAATAAATGATCGGGATGGATTATTTCGAATTATAGACTTTAAAAAATATTCAGCGCCTAATGCTGTGTTTATATGATTTAACAAAGATACATCTCCCATTTACTTTAATTCATTATTAAGTATAGCCCAAAAAAAGGTATAATAGAGTCAAAAGTAACAGGAAGGACAATTAAAAATGAAGTTGACAATTTTAGGATTCTATGGGGGTTATCCTGCCCATACAGTTGGAACTAGTTCATATTTAATTCAGAGTAATGGTTTTAATTTATTGTTGGACTGTGGAAGTGGAGCAATGCTTAGTCTAGAACCTAAACTAGATTCCTTGAAGTTAGATGCAGTTGTTTTATCACATTATCATCAGGATCATATCGCAGATGTCGGCGTTTTACAGTATAGCTGGCAGATTAACGGTGAACAAGTGAAGCAACCACTTCCTATTTATGGGCCATCTATTGATCAAGAAGCATTAGCAAAATTAACTTGGGCAAATGCGACAATTGGAATAGGATATAAGAATAAAGAAGTTATAGACATTGGGCCTTTTACTTTTGAATTTTTAGAAACAATTCACCCAGTGCCTACATATGCTATGAGAATAACGGAACGGGCAACTGGGAAGGTCTTTGTTTTTACAGCTGATACGGCGTATGACGAAAAATTAAATGAAATTAGTCAAAATGCAGATATATTAATGACCGATACAAACTTTTTTGATGATAAAATTGGCAAAAAATGGCATATGACATCTACCGAGTCTGGAAAGTTTGCTCGTTTAAATAATGCTAAAAGATTAATTTTAACGCATTTACCAGCAAATGGTTCCCACGAATTATTAAAAGAACAAGCTGAATTATCAGCTGGCAATAATATCGATATAATACTCGCAAAAAAATATTTAGAACTAATTTTGTAATCGGATACATATTGTTAAATTTTTTTAACAATATGTATCTTTTTTTTGAAAAATAAAATAATGATAAGATTGTTGCAAATAAACGATTAAGTGCGTGTTACGTACTTTTAGTAAGTATATATCGAGTGTAAAGTATATTAAATAATTGAGATAGCAAATTATTTTTCATTCAATAAATAATAATAACTATAAAATATATGTAATATCATACTCGAAATATAAAAAACAATATCAAAAATGATGTCATTTAATCATTTAATAATGAACACAAATGAATTAAATGTATTATTAGTAAAAATATTAATTAGTAAATTTTTTTAATAAAATGGTAGTAATTTGTTTGATAATAAGTTACAATTGTTTTATAGGAATTGATAAATTTTTTATTAAAAGGAGAGAGCGCATATGGTAACTTTATATACTTCACCAAGTTGTACATCTTGTCGAAAAGCACGTGCATGGCTTAAGGAAAATAATATTCCATTCCAAGAACGTAATATTTTTTCTGAGCCTCTCAACATTGATGAAATTAAAACAATTTTGCAAATGACTGAAAATGGAACAGAAGAAGTTATTTCTAAACGCTCAAAAGTTTATCAGGAACTAGATATGGACTTAGACGATTTACCACTTCAAGAATTATTCTCATTAATTCAAGATAATCCTGGTTTATTACGTCGTCCTATTATTCTAGATGAAAAACGATTACAGGTTGGATATAACGAAGACGAAATTCGTCGCTTCTTACCAAGGGATGTACGTGCTTTAGAATTACAAAAGGCACAATTACTTGCTGGATTTTAATTAATTTAAAATTAAATAATATTGAAACATTAGTTTTTAATAAGGTAACATGGTAAAATTCAGGAAGACGCATTCCTGAATTTTTTTTATTTAGTTTAAACTACTTTACAAATAGTAAATTTTAGATAGAATTAAGGTCAAGTTATCAGAAAGATGGGTGATTAGTAATGAAAATGGAAAAAATAAATGAAAATACAATTCGTGTTTTAGTTGAAGATGAAGATTTATCTAAAAGAGGTATTACTGTTTTAGATTTATTAGGTAATAGAACTCAAATTGAAGATTTCTTTTATAGTATTTTACGCGAAGTAGACACGGAACATGAATTTGAAAATAATGAAGCAGTTACCTTCCAGGTATTACCTAATCGAGATGGCTTGGAGTTATTTATCAGTCGTGGAAAGCCAGACGAGACGCAAAATCCGAAAGAAATAAACATTTCTGATTTATCTGAGAATGATGATCTAGGAAGCTTTATAAAAGATAGATTAGCTGAGCTTGAAGACAGTGACAATGACTCACAAGATACTGTTGGATCGGGTTATAAAAAATCTGCTCAAACAAGAATGTTTGAATTTGGGGACTTCGAAGATTTTATTCAATTAGCTAAAATTTTTAGACCAACAAATACACAAAGCAATTTATTTAAAGTCCAAAATAAATATTTTTTAGAACTAATTTTTGATAAAGATAATACAACAAAAGAAACAATCGAAAATGATATAGCTGTCGCATTAGAGTATGCACAGGTTGTCTCATCGACAGGACCATTTATGGAAGAACGTGGTAAAAAGATTATGTCATCTGACGCACTCTCTGAGGCAAGAAGATACTTTAAATAAACAAACTAATCGAAAAAGGTTAGTTTGTTTTTTTGCGTATTTAAATTGTAACAAGGGGTAATTTGAATGATATTTGCAAAACAAGAACACGTAGATGAGTTGGTATGCGCAATAAATTTTAAGCAAAACAATAAATATTTTTGTCCTGGTTGCGGAGAGCGTGTTGTCTTTAAAGAAGGCCCGCAAAAACAAGCTCATTTTGCTCATTTTAAAAAGTCATGTCATTTTTTTTCAGAAGGTGAAACGAAAATACATGTCACAGGGAAAAATTTAATTAAAATGTGGGCAGAAAAAAGACATAAAAGAGCAGATATTGAGCAATATTTGCCTAAACTAAAGCAACGACCGGATGTTTTAATAAATTTAAAAAATAGCCAGTTAGTCGTAGAGTACCAATGCAGTCCGTTGACGCTAAAAGATTTTAACAAAAGGACTGACGGTTATAAACAAAATGGGTATCGTATTTTTTGGATTCTAGGGATGAAACATCGTTTAAATAAAAAATTAACACAACAACAAGCAATGTTTATAAATTTCCATAAAAATATTGGTTATTTCTTAGTATTTATCGATACTGAGCGACAGTGTTTAATTTTAAATTATGAATTATGGTTTGAAAATTTATATGGTATTCGTTACTGCACAAAAGTATTTAATGATGTAACAGACTTAATGGTATTTATCAAAAATAATTGTAGGAATAAAACTTTGAATTTGTCACCAGCAGACTTGTTCCGTCAATTGACTAAGTTAGAGAAAAATTGTTATTATTTGAATCATTATTTAAAGCAACAGATTGATTTTTGCTACATGCAGCGATATTATTTTATGGGATTTCCGATATATTGCTTGAGTCAGACGCGTCTTCCGCCAATCTATCGACATGATGACTTTTTTTGGAGAATTCGAGTTATTTTAGATTTGCAAAAATATACCACTGATGTTATTTCGAAAAAAGAGCTTGAGTTATTATTTAACCTGCAACAAAAAATCACAAAAACTCTTTTTGAAATGCCACTTGTTGGTCATCTAGCAATTAAACAAGTTAATAATGCATATATTAAGGGTTTAATTAAAAATCATATTTTAATACCAATTAAAGAATCCGAAAATTATCGAATTGACAATCAGATTGTATGGTCCAGTGATATATCGCTAAAAATGGAAAATTTACAGTTGAGGCATACATTTATTTCAAATTTTGATTAAAAATATGTTATCTTATAGGAGTAAATAAACGATATTCGGAGGCTTTTTATGACAGTAGCTAAGCAATTACCAAAGCGTGAAGAGGTACCAGAAAATTTAACGTGGGATGTAGAAAAAATATATGGTTCAGATTCATTATTTGAAGAGGATTACAAAAAAATTGAAGAATCTGTAGTAACTATCGCTAACTTTAAAGGTACATTGAGTCAAGATAGTACAACAATGTTACGTGGATTAGAAGCTATTTTGGCGCTTGAACGGATGCTCGAAAAAGTATACGTGTATGCGAATTTAAAAAATGATCAAGATACAGAAAATTCAACATATCAAGCTTTAAATTCAAGGGCTGGCGCCTTGGCAGCTAAGGTATCGGCTGCTATTTCTTGGTTTGAACCTGAAATTATTGCGATACCAGAGGATACTTTAAAGCAATTTATGTCTGATAATCCTGATTTAAAAGGCTATCGTCATTTTTTTGATAGTTTATTATTGGAGAAGGATCATGTCCTTTCGCATGCTGAAGAAACGCTCTTAGCTGGAGCAGGGGATATATTTAGCGCCTCTTCTAAAACGTTTGAAATACTGAACAATGCTGATTTGAAATTTCCAGTTGTTCAAGACGAACAAGGTAATGATGTTCAATTATCACAAGGTATTTATGGGGTCCTTCTAGAATCAACTTCTAGAAGTGTTAGAGAACAGGCCTTTAAAAAATTATATGAAGTCTATGGTCAATTTCAAAACACACTAGCTTCAACACTTTCAAGCCATGTTAAAGTTCATAACTATAGTGCACAAGTTCGACATTATAAAAGTGCCAGAGATGCGTCATTATCAAATAATCAGATACCTGAAGTTGTCTACAATACACTAATTGAGCAGGTTAATAAGAATTTACCGTTGTTACACCGTTATGTTGCATTACGTAAGAAAATTTTAAAAGTTGAAAAATTACATTCATACGATTTATATACACCAATAACAGGCGAACCCGCACTAAGTTACACGTATGATGAAGCGAAAAGTGAGGCATTAAAAGCCTTAGATAAAATGGGACCTGATTATCTAAGTCATGTTCAAGAGGCATTTGATAACCGTTGGATTGATGTTGTTGAAAATCAAGGTAAAAGAAGTGGTGCCTATTCATCAGGTATGTATGATACAGCACCATATATGTTATTAAACTGGCAAAATAATGTAAATAATCTTTATACATTGGTACATGAAATGGGACATAGTATTCATAGTTACTATACGCATCATAATCAGCCTTATTTGTATGGTGATTATCCAATTTTTTTAGCAGAAATTGCGTCAACAACTAATGAAAATACGTTAACACATTATTTATTAAAGACTCAAACAGATCCTAAGGTTAGGGCATTTTTACTTAATTATTATTTAGACGGGTTTAAAGGAACTATCTTCCGTCAAACACAATTTGCAGAATTTGAACATTGGATTCATGAGGAAGACGCGGTTGGAAACCCACTAACGGCTGATAAACTGTCTAAATACTATGCTGATTTAAATCAAAAATATTATGGAGAGAGTTTAGAACGTGATCCAGAAATTGCAATGGAATGGTCAAGAATTCCGCATTTTTATTATAATTATTATGTCTATCAATATGCAACAGGGTTTGCTGCTGCAACCACTTTATCTGAGGGAATCACTAGTGGAAAACCTGATGCATTAGAAAACTATTTGAATTATTTGAAAGCTGGGAGTTCAGATTTTCCAGTTGATGTCATGAAAAAAGCAGGTGTAGATATGACTAAGTCAGCATATCTAGTTAACGCATTTGCTGTATTTGAAGCAAGATTGAATGAATTAGAGGCATTATTACCTCAAATCTTAGAGAAATAAAAAATACGTAACTTAGTTAAAAAACTAAGCTACGTATTTTTATTTTATAAAACGTATAGTTGGTTTTGAGGGTTAATTGCTTGATGTAAGTCATTTTGAATATTAAAATCACCAGCACAAACTTTCGAAATATCTACTAAATCAGCATCTGGGAAGGATACACCACAGTCTAGACCATCAATATTATTAATGACGATTGTGGGATGCATTGTAACGTTCATATCATTGGCAATTTTTTGATCATTTTTAAATGATTTTTTTGCTAACACTGAATGTCTATCTTCATTAAACATTTCCCAGTTTAAGTTAACTTCTTTAGCAACTCGTTGAATGAGCTCTTCTGAGTAACAAGTGCTATCTTGAACTAAAGCCGCTTGAATTGCCATTAAGAAATCACGTCCACGTTTTTTTCCTTGAAAAAGAGCTGCTTTATAATCTAAAGCGGCTTGGTAAATTGACCCAGATAACACATTTCGAAGCGCTAAGTTACGTGTATCAAGATTTTTTTCAATCATGACATTGTGCACTGTTTGGATGTTTAACATGGGTACAAATTGGAATGAGATTTTTTGGGGAGATAGACGAATAAAGTCTAAAACCTTTTGTTCAGATTTGAAGCATTTTGTACCTAATGGGTTGACAAATAAATAAATTTCTAGCAAGAGTACTCCTCCAATTATAGTGATTAGATTTAAAATCGTGTGGGGTTTGATTTCATTTCTGTTTTAATAACTATTACCACTTTACCAAATTTTTTTTTTTTTTCAATTATTAACACTTAATTAATAACAGATATTATTAAAATTACTTGTTTTTTGAAAGATTTGGTAACATTGTGAGGTTAATTCGGAACTGAATCACTAATTTATGCTAAAATGAGATGAGTAAATTGAATAATAGAATAGAGTGATAAAATGGTAGAAGATTGGAAATATTTCTTTAGACCCTATGAACAGGCCGTTTCAGAAATGAAAATAAAAATGCGTGGTTTAAGAAAACAGTTCACGGGTATTGGTCAACATTCGCCAATTGAATTTGTGACAAGTCGGGTTAAATCAGTTGATAGTATTTTAGAGAAAATTGAACGACGTCAAATTTCTGAAGAACGTTTAGAAACTGACATGCAAGATATTGCGGGTATTCGCATTATGTGCCAATTTGTTGATGATATTTATCAGGTTGTTGACTTATTACGTTCTCGAAATGATATGACCGTTGTAGAAGAACGTGACTACATTACTAATAAAAAAGCGAGCGGTTATCGCTCATATCATATTGTACTTAAGTACCCGGTTCAAATGATAAATGGAGAAAAAAATGTACTTGTTGAAATTCAAATTCGCACGTTAGCTATGAATTTTTGGGCAACGATTGAGCACTCTTTAAATTATAAATATCAAGGAGAATTTCCTAGCCAATTAAATGCACGGCTCGAACGGGCAGCAGAGGCTGCGTTTAAATTAGACACTGAAATGTCCGAAATTAGAGAAGAGATTCAAGAAGCGCAGCATTTATTTTATGGTAAGGGTTTAAACAAAAAATAAACATTAGGTATCATGGGCGTCAGGAAAAGAGGGTTACGAATGAAAGTTGCTATTTTCGAAAATGATGGGGAAAAATCGCAAAAAGTTGGTAAAGAACTGTATCAAAAACTAACGGATGCACATATCGTAATTGATAATAGTCATCCTGAAATTGTGATTACGGTTGGTGGGGATGGAACTTTGCTTTCTGCTTTCAAACATTACCAAGATAACCTTGAAAACATTAGATTTGTTGGCGTACATACAGGGCATTTAGGTTTTTATACGGATTGGCGAGATGATGAAATTTCAGATTTAGTTACTAGTCTCCAATCAGATAATAAACAATCAATTAATTATCCATTATTAGATGTTAAAGTTGATTATTTTGATGCAGAATCAGAAAGATTTCTTGCATTAAATGAATCAACCTTAAAAAGGATTAACAATACAATGGTAACGGATGTTTATATTGGTGATCAGTTATTTGAAAAGTTTCGTGGAGATGGTTTGTGCATTTCTACGCCTACTGGATCTACTGCCTATAATAAATCGGTTGGTGGAGCGGTTATTCATCCCGAACTCGAGTCAATACAAATGGCAGAAATTGCGTCTATTAACAATCGTGTGTTTAGGACGCTAAGCTCACCAGTTATTGTGGCTTCAAATGATTGGATTACACTGAAACCAACACAAAGCAGTGACTTTGTTTTTAGTATAGACCAAGAAATCTATCATAATCGGCAAATTAAGGCAATTAAATATAAAATAGCGAAGGAACACATTTGTTTTGCCAAATATCGACATAATAATTTCTGGAAACGTGTAAATGAGGCGTTTATTGGTAGTGATTATGCAGATTGATTGGCAGTATACAGGGACGTCTCCTCAAAAAGTGAAGACTTTTCTGAAAAATGAAGGTGTATCTAGGCGATTACTTGCAACGCTTAAGTATTGTGGTGGTAAGCTATTAGTCAACGATAACGAGCAGTGGGCAATTGACTTCATTCAAACAAATGATAAAGTGAGTATTGTTCTACCAGCTGAGAAAAATAAAAATGAATTAAAAAAATCGTTTGTACCAATTGATATCGTTTTTGAAGATCGCGATTTTTTAATTATTAATAAACCAGCACATGTTGCCTCAATTCCTTCATATTTACATCCGGAGGATACCTTGATTAATCGTGTCGCAGGCTATTATCAAAATCGACATTTAAATGATTTTATTCCACATATTGCGACGCGACTTGATCGTGATACGAGTGGGTTAGTATTGTTTGCTAAACATCGATTTGCTCACGCTTTATTGGATCAACAGTTACAAAATCATCTAATTAAAAAGTACTATACAGCATTTGTCGAAGGACAGATTGAAACTCCGCATGGGACAATTGATGAGCCAATTATGCGTGATCCAGAATCATTCATTAAGAGGCAGGTTGGCCATGGGGAAGGTAGTCAAGTAGCTTTAACTGAGTATTGGTTAGAGAAATCTGTAAAAGGTATTAGTCAATATAAAATCCAATTACATACGGGGAGAACACATCAAATTCGTGTTCATTTTGCATCCACAGGGCATCCCTTAGTTGGTGATACATTGTATGGTGGGCATATAATTATGCCAATGCAACGCCAAGCGCTACACTGTAGTGAAATTGAGTTTTATCAACCATTTACACATGAACAGATAAATGTTCAGAGTCACCTTGCATCGGATATGCAAAAATTTATAAATAAAAAATAAACGAGGTATTCATCATGGTGGATACAGAAAAATATAACCAAATAAAAACTGAAGAAATTATTGATTCGCTTGAAAAGAATCAACAATATAATTTTCACAATGAATTTACAGATTTGCATGTTTATGAGCAAGCTGAGATTTTTTCAGTGCTTAATAAAGAGCAACGCCAAAAGGTGTATCAGTACCTGACGCCTAAGGAATTGAGTGACACATTTGATGCCGCTGAAGATGATCCGGAAGATGTTGTTAAATATTTTGATGAAATGTCTCTAAAGTATGTGGCTGAGTTATTAGATAATATGTACACTGATAATGAGGTTGACCTGTTGGGACAACTGGATCAGCATAAATTAGCGAGATATTTAGGTCTGATGGATAAAGATAAGGCCTATGAAATAAAAAGTCTGCTGCATTATGAAGATAAGACAGCTGGTGCTATTATGTCAACTGATTTTGCCTCAATAACCTCAGATCAAACAGTGAGTTCTGCAATGCGTACTTTAAGAGAAGAAGCAAGTGATGCGGAAACAATTTACTATGATTATGTTATTAATAATGATCAGCGTTTGATGGGGATTGTAACATTACGTAATTTATTAATGAGTAATGAGAAGGCGTTAATTGGAGATATCATGACGACACCAGTTATGTCTGTTAAAGCTGATGACGATCAAGCAGACGTTGCCAAGATGATTCGGGATTATAACTTTTTAGCAATGCCAGTTACAAATTATGATGAACAATTAATTGGTGTGATTACTGTTGATGATATTATTGATGTTATTGATGAAGAATCGGCTGAGGATTACTCTGGTTTGGCCGGTGTCGATACTGAAGATCAAACAGAAAATCCATTTAAAGCAGCATCAAAACGTTTGCCATGGTTGATAACGTTATTATTTTTAGGTATGTCAACGGCAAGTTTAGTTAGTCATTTTGAAGGGTTACTGAGTGAAGCAAGTATTTTAGCTGTCTTCATTTCATTGATTACAGGAACGGCCGGTAATGCCGGAACACAAAGTTTAGCTGTTGCTGTTCGACGCCTAGCTGTAAAAGATGACAATGAACAAAGTGTGCTTAGACTAATTATAAGTGAAGTTTTCACTGGATTAGTAATTGGGGTTGTAACGGGTATTTCCGTCACTTTAATTGTCGGACTCTGGAAGGGTAACTTTGTTCTCGGGATGGTGATAGGACTTGCAATGATGTGCGCTATTACGGTGGCAAATTTAGCGGGTAGTTTTATACCAATTTTAATGGATAAAATTGGTGTTGATCCAGCAGTTGCATCAGGGCCATTTATTTCGACATTGAGTGATTTAACTTCTGTGTTAATTTATTTTAGTATTGCACAAGTATTCTTAAAATTTTTTATTGCGACTTAAAGAAAAACTTAAAAAGGTTCCAACAACTTCAGATTGAGTGATGTAATAATCCCTTTATGGTTGTCAGATGAAATAATATAATTTCATCCGATAATCATGGAGGGATTTTTGTATGTCC
>NZ_JBXAYC010000011.1:0-7509 GCF_056782095.1 Dellaglioa sp. CoH-56-MRSF-13
TTTTGTTTTTTATCCTGTTTATTTCTAATAGCGTTAAATGTTCTTCTCAATGAAACTGTGATGTCATGTTGCAAATCTTCATAGTTATCTAAAAAGATAGTTGTTGGTTTTCCTGTTTGTTGAGTAATAAATGTTTCACTTGCTTTTTTAGCATTAAAAATAATCCCAATCATTTTTTCCATTTTCTTTGGATCATTTGCAGACCATAAACTGATTAACTTTATTGTTTCAGCTTCTAAAGGAATTTTACCTGCATTTCCGTTTGATACTAGAAATTCGCTTGCATTAGCTACAATGTCTTGATTTTGTTTTTGTAGAACATTTTGAGAGAAATTAATTGATGAAAAATCAAGCATGCTTGTATCTTTATTAGTATCTTTATTAGTATCTAAGTTAGTCTTATATAGATTGTGTCCGATTTCGTGATGTCCGCTTGTATCAAGGGTTTCAGCCATTTCTTGTCGGCGTCCGATTTCGTGATGTCCGCTTGTATCAAGGGTTTCAGCTGTTTTATTATTTTCTTGTCGGCGTCCGATTTCGTGATGTCCGCTTGTATCAAGGGTTTCAGCCGTTTTATTAGCAAAATCCCGTTTAATATACACGTCTTTTGCTGTAACTTCTAAATCATCAAGGTAAAGTCGATTGGGTAAATTTTTCTTTTTCTTGGGATCAAATCCTTGCTTGATTTGAAATAATAGTCCTGCTATATATGATCCATTATACCATTTAACAAAAAAACAGCCCCCATTATCCAACTAGTAGATAACGAGGGCTGTTTTAATAGTCTTTTCTAGGGGTCATTATATAATTATAGCCCCTAAACAAACATCTTTTGTAAAAAGCCTTTTTTCTGTTCTTTCAACAAATCTAACTTACGTTGATGAAGAGCGATAGTGTCGTCGAGTTGTTTGAAAAATGAACCAATTTTTTGCTGTTCTTCCTGACTAGGTTTATAGATTTCAAATTCTGAAAATTTAGAAATCCAATGACGTTCATGACTTTGAGGTACATATTTTATATTCTTCAACGTATTAAACATAAAATAGAAATTGTCAGAATTATCATTCAAACTAAGTAATTTCATTGCGGAACTCTTAATCTTAAAAGGGAAATCTACATAATGAGAACCAGTTGTAAAATCATCAAATATAATAACTGGATTCTCTACGGTAGCATTTTTAATCCCAGTAATCTCATCTGTATAGCCCAATAAGAAACTCTTACCTGCTGTTAAAACAGGTGTATTAAAAGTGTCATCATACTCTGTAGATTTAACAATATATTTTGTTGGTTGCTCATAGTTAAATATCTCCCCCAACTTACGCTGTTCCCAATCGTCAGCAAACCCCGCAAATCGCAATTCAGGAATTTTTTCTCCAGCTTTTGGAAACATTTTTTGCAAGTAGCCTTTTTTCTGTTCTTTCAACAAATCTAACTTACGTTGATGAAGAGCGATAGCGCAATCAAGTTGTTTGAAGAATGTCCCAATTTTTTGTTGTTCTTCTAATTTTGGATATAAAAGATTTACTTGTTTTAGATCAGAGTTATGCAGATGAACTACAGATTTTCCTTGAGCTCTCTTCGACATTTCTTGTCGTTGAGATCCATTAGAAATAGTTAAAGCTAAAAAAATAGAATCAATATAATTTACTGGTTTAATTATATTTAAATCTCCGCCTAAAATTAGACCTGATTTACCAACAACTGAAGCTCTAGAAATATCTTCTGAAGATTCTCCTGATGCAGGTACTATGACTTCAGATCCTTCACTAATTATTGAGTTATCTTTCTTATTTACAAATGTATCTACTTTCTCAATAACTGTTTCATATTTTGTATATAAGCGACCATATAAAATTATTGGATCTCCAAATTCGACTAAATCATTTTTTGTATATCCATTGCCTTTTGAAAAACTAGCTAATTCACCCAACTTACGCTCTTCCCAATCGTCAGCAAACCCCGCAAATCGCAATTCAGGAACTTTCTTTTTAACTGAATCATCTATTTTCGCCATAGTCCCCACCATTTTCTTGGTTTTTCTTGTTCTTCTATCCTTTTTTGATCTTTGATTTGTTCCTGCAAATTTTCCAACTTCTCTTTAAGAGCGTTCACTTCATCTTTATATTGATTGTCTAAGTGTTTGAATTGTGTTTCCTGTGAGGGCATTTTGAGAACTTTTAATCTGTCGTTTTTTGCTTTGTATTCTTCTAACAACTTTTTATCTTGTAAGGCTAATTGTTGTTGCTGGTCTAACAAATTTTGCGTTTGTTTTTGTGCTTCCACTAAACTTTTTATTTGTTCATCTTTATTGGTATTTTGAGATTCAAGATATTCAATTTGGTGTTTAAGACTGTTTAAATAGCTATTTAAAGTGCTGTTTAATTCAACGCCTTCAACACTTGTATTTCCTTTTATATTAGTGTTTTCTTGGTGTTTAACGGTATTTAACTTACTGTTTAAACTACTGTTTAATTCAATACCTATATTTTCTTTTATTTGTTTAACCGCTTCAGCGGTTAATAGCTTCATACTATTATTTCTAACTACATATTCGCTTGATATTTTAGAAACTTGATAATGAATTTTATTCTTGCTAACTCCTAACTCATCTGCAAGTTCTCGAATCGTTTTTAAATTGTCACTCATGATCTATATCCTGCCTTTTAACGATTGGTAGATACTGTTCAATCGATTTTTTAAGATACTTAGCAATATTCTTTTTCGAATAGTCATCTTGTTTGTCTCTGATATAGGCTAAGTGTTCTTTCACGCCCTTTAAACCACGTAATTCTTTTAATTCGTCATAAAGTGGATATACATTTTTCTGTAACCCTGACAAAATAGTCGTATCCGTTAAATCAATATATGACAATAAAAACTGCTCCATAAGTAACTTTGTATAGGGACTTTTTATTGCCTTAACAGTCAACATATCTTCTGTTTCTTCTTGACGAATCTTGCCCTCGATATAAACGGGATCATCCTGTTTATAACTACTATCAGCCGCAACTTGTTTTTTAGTAATGTGAAAGACAATGCTATCAATGCTGCGCCCTTTTTTAACTTTTTCGTACGTCACATTAAAAGTTGTATTATTTGTAATTTCTTCAATACCATTTTTTAAAATTCTTTTTTCAAAATTTCTAAAATCCAGATACTCATCTATCGTATCTGTCATTTCTCGTAAATCTCGGATACTAATTTCAGGATTACGATAACTATCAATTTGGTCTTGTCTCCGACCACCTTTAAAGCTGTAATGCTCGTACTGGTTGTAATTCATCGATAACCAACGGTATAGAATAATGGCATACTTGCTATTTAATTCTGCGATGTCTGACAAAGCATGTTGCGTAAAATTGTTTTTAAGATTGATTAAGTAAGGCATGATTTCACGATGAAATTCAATTTTTACTTCGTCACTATAATCCGTCCATTCCACATAAGGGATTGGCACAATACTAACAAACTTAAACCCTTTATCTTGTTCTTTTTTAATCTGAAAAAAAGCTTGTTTCTGCATTCTTTCAATCGCTTGTTTAAATCGGCTATGTTTATCGTTATCATTCACCTTAAAGAAAGCAAACATTTCTTGCTTTGATAAATAAACCGTTTGATCTTGAGGTGGGTTTTCTGTATCGATTAAAGAAACAGCTAATTCAAACATTTTAAGCGGCGTTTTATCCATTTTGGCAATGGATGTGATTAAGCTATTGTGTTCGACCACTTTTCTTTTTGATAATTCATTCAAGGTCTGCACCTGCCTTGTCTTTGATTCTGATATAATGGACATATAGATACACTCCTTTGGGCGTGTTGTTGGATATAAGCATAAAGAAAAACTTTTTGTCGGGAATTTCTTTATGCTTTTTATTATAGCATTTTACGTGTACATGAAAAAATAAAATGTACACGTATGCACAGTATTTTGTACACGTATGCACAGTATTTTGTACACGTATGCACAGTATTTTGTACACGTATTTAGCTTTGAAGCATTGCTAATGCTCACTTTATAACCACGCAAAAGAACAAAAGATTAAAATATAAAAGATAAACTTATAATAGGCTTCGCCTTTTTATTGAATTAATAAAAACAAAACAAAAAGAACACCGTTGTACATAATGTTTGTCCAGAGTGTTCTTTTTGTTTGGCATTATTTTAAATGATGGATTCCTGGTTATGTAACCTAATTGCCCCTTATTAAGCCAATAGCGACGTTTGAATCTATTTGATGATTATTTCTACGTCACATGGTTAAAAACGCTTAGACGAGCAAATAGGCCGTTATAACGTTAAAGACTTGGCCCTTTAAAAATATCACGCGTTAATTCAATGATTCGATTAATTAATGCTTTAACTTGTTCAATACCCCAATCTAATCTAGTTGGCGCTATTTTCGTATCTGGATCTGCTCTAGCTGTCGTCAGTGTCTTTAACCAGGTCTGGGCTACTTTTTTATTTTGAGTGAGTTCTTCATGATCCAGCTTATAAAGAACATACCGAGCCTCCACATCAGTATGCGATAGTTTGTCGACACCATAATCATTTTTAAGCATGTCACGCATCACATAGTCCATTTTTTGCTGTTCTCGCTGCCGCTTCTGAAACATTTGATGAGTTTCTTTCAGGTTTTGATAGTCAGCTTGGATGTCAGCTAATTGCGCGTTGACTTGGCCTAACGTTTGCTTGAGTTCTCGTGTCTCATGCTGGCTTTGCAAGGTGGCTTTCTTCATCGTGGCTAACACACTTTTAAAGCGATCTAAGTCATCTGGTTTAAGCACCGTCTTACCAAAGAGGTTTTTAGATAAGTCTTGTTTAAAGGCATCAATTTGTTTTTCGGCTAAGTCCAATTCCGTTAAGGCTTGATCCGTGATTTTAAGTACGGCCTGTTTCGCACGAATATTGTCTTCAATATCGGCTAGTTCAGTTTTTAAAGCGTTAAACTGATCGTTGTATTTTTTGATTTCAGCGACATTCTCAAACGGTAAGGTTTTGTTATTTAAAATCCCTTGTTCATAAAAGGGCAGCACTTTTTTTAAATGCTCATCTAAATCCTCATGAAAGCTTTGCAAATCATGGCGCGTGAGGACTTCTTTAGCGGATACTTTATCACGTGCTTTTTTATTATCAAAAACCACTGGGACAAAGGCATAGTGCAAGTGAGGGGTTGTCTCGTCATAATGTACGACAGCGGCCACGGCATTTTCTTGACCATAACGGTCATTCAGAAAATTAGTGGTTGCTTCAAAAAAGGCGCTCTGTTGCTCGTAGGACGCTTCTGTAAGTTCTTCAGGTAAAGTGACAATCCAAGTCGCTAACGCCTTCACATCGTCTCTTTTCATGCAATAAACGTCATTTAAACGCGCATTGAAGCGTGACAGCATATCAGAACCATCCGCCATCAGATCTTGATTTAGATAGGTTTTCGACACATCAATTTCTTTGTTAGTGTGATGGTCGGTTTTACGTTCAAAGTGAACCGCTAAACCTGGGACTGCGCCACGCGTATTTTTCTTTAAATGCGCCATCAAAAATGCCTCCTCAAAAAGGGTTTTCCAAGACCAGTATAACACCGTTAAAAATCTGGTATAGCCTGTTATACCAAAATAATATTTTGGACAGGCTCTGCGAGGCGCGTCATCGCCAAGCGATGACCGTAGCGTTTCCCCTTCTTACTGGGGAAACTGCTATTTTACAGCGCCACTTATCCGGCTTGTAAAACCTCTGGCGGGTCACGCCGTGACGGGGCAATTTATCATTGCAGGATCACTTTCAGTGAGAGCATGTCATGCAGAACGCTACCCGCGTGGGGCAAGCTGGTGTCAGCTTAACCCCATAAAAAAATAAGTTGAGATAGTATCTGTATCTCAACTTATTTTGAATGCTAATATAATTTCTCATCGTATTAAGTTATGACCAATATTTCCTGTAAGCAAACTACACGCGTTTTTTTGGTAACAATTTTAATAAATCTACACTGGTATGGATTGCTCAGAAGTCAATAAATTGGACTATTTTTATTTGCCACTTATTATTTTGATAAGTCTAACTATTGCTTTTGGCATCAAAAGTGTCTTAGCGATATTGGTACTAATTATTCTGTCACTTACATTAGCATTATTTATTGCAAAATAAAAAGCAAAGCTTTTATAAAAAAAGTCTTTACCTTTTATTTTTCCCAAGTCATACGATACTCTTTTGAATCAGTCTCAGTATCCATACCTACACTGTCTATGATAAAATCTTTATTCTCATAAAAATTAACGGCATTAATATTATCTACATAGACTGAAAGTGTTAATTTGTCGTTTATTTGTTTTAGGTAATTAATTAATCGGCTACCAACACCTTGCTTTCTGTAGTTCATGTCAACAAATAATCCAGCTATGTAACCATCTAATTCGCCTAAAAAACCGATAATTATTTCATTATTCCTATACACAAAAATATTTGCTTCAGGCAACATTTTTTTAATGTTCACAAATTGATTTTTCCAATACTGAGCGGGAATAAATGAATGTGCTTGTAAATTGCCATTCAACCAAATCTGTGCCAATTGTTCTAAATCCCTGTCTGAAAAACTGTTTAATTTTGTAATCATTGTAGCCCCCTTTTTCCTAAAACAAGTTTAATAAGAAATAGGAGAGGATTCAATTATCTAAAACTAGGAAATGATATTAATTAATCATATTCTTTTCCATTTATTGTTTCACATATTGTTTCTACACTTATTAGTTCCATTATTTCCACTCCTTATAATTTAAAAATATTCTAATTCTAACAATCGTTTATTTAAGTTACCTAGCGTTCCATATTTTCGTATTAACACTTTAGTTTCTTGTTCATTTTGAGCTTTACTTATCACTCTATTCTCGCTTTCTGCATTATCTAATTGTTGCTTTAAAAACTTTTTATTCATTTTTCTGTCCTTTCTTTTAAACACATTTTTTTTAGGTGTTGAGTGAGTGAAGCTGGATTGATGATTATTTTTAAGTTATTAAATTATGTACATAGATCACCCCCTTTTTTTATTTTGATAGTTCATTTTTTCCAGTGCGTTTTCGGTCGTTTGCTGTGATGAAAACAGATAAAAAACATAAAAAAAATACAAGGGCGAACTTGTGAGTTTATATACCCTTTTATTTTTGACTGTTTTTGATATGGTAAGTGACAGTAAACAGACGTATTACGCAGTGTAAAATGAGCTTTCTAAAAAAGGTAGTATGATACATAATTTAATTGTTTAACTTCAAAATAATCAGAAAAAAAGGACAAGATATTATCTTGTCCTTTGATTTTAATTGCCTTTAATAACGCTTCTAAGGCATTTTTAACATTTTACTAGTCTTTGTACTTTGTTGCTTTTAAAGTTTCTCTATGGCTCTTATATGAGCTAATTTAGCCATTTTAACTTAATGATTGCAAGTATTCGCTGTACCACACTTCAAAAGTATTTCTCATTGCGCCAAAAATGTAATTTTCAGGATTAACTTTTTGTTTTT
>NZ_JBXAYC010000012.1:0-1846 GCF_056782095.1 Dellaglioa sp. CoH-56-MRSF-13
AGCATGGCAACGTCCTACCCTCGCAGGGGGCGACCCCCAACTACTCTTGGCGCTAAGAAGCTTAACTTCTGTGTTCGACATGGGAACAGGTGTATCCTTCTTGCTATCGCCACCACACTCTTTTTTTGAGAAAACTTATTCTCTCAAAACTAGCTAATATTTATCATTGATTTTTAAGCCGTACACCGTTTCACACCACTTTGTGGTTAAGTCCTCGACCGATTAGTATTGGTCCGCTCCATACATCACTGTACTTCCACTTCCAACCTATCTACCTGATAATCTTTCAGGGGTCTTACTTCCATAAAGGAATGGGAAATCTAATCTCGAGGTGAGCTTCACACTTAGATGCTTTCAGCGTTTATCTCATCCATACATAGCTACCCAGCGATGCCCTTGGCAGAACAACTGGTACACCAGAGGTATGTCCATCCCGGTCCTCTCGTACTAAGGACAGCTCCTCTCAAATTTCCTACGCCCGCGACGGATAGGGACCGAACTGTCTCACGACGTTCTGAACCCAGCTCGCGTACCGCTTTAATGGGCGAACAGCCCAACCCTTGGGACCGACTACAGCCCCAGGATGCGATGAGCCGACATCGAGGTGCCAAACCTCCCCGTCGATGTGGACTCTTGGGGGAGATAAGCCTGTTATCCCCAGGGTAGCTTTTATCCGTTGAGCGATGGCCCTTCCATACGGAACCACCGGATCACTAAGCCCGACTTTCGTCCCTGCTCGACCTGTAAGTCTCGCAGTCAAGCTCCCTTGTGCCTTTACACTCTGCGAATGATTTCCAACCATTCTGAGGGAACCTTTGGGCGCCTCCGTTACCTTTTAGGAGGCGACCGCCCCAGTCAAACTGCCCACCTGACACTGTCTCCCACCACGATTAGTGGCGAGGGTTAGAGTGTTCATACAACGAGGGTAGTATCCCACCAATGCCTCCTCCGAAACTAGCGTTCCGGTCTCTACGGCTCCTACCTATCCTGTACAAGTTATACAAACACTCAATATCAAGCTACAGTAAAGCTCCATGGGGTCTTTCCGTCCTGTCGCGGGTAACCCGCATCTTCACGGGTATTATAATTTCACCGAGTCTCTCGTTGAGACAGTGCCCAAATCGTTACGCCTTTCGTGCGGGTCGGAACTTACCCGACAAGGAATTTCGCTACCTTAGGACCGTTATAGTTACGGCCGCCGTTTACTGGGGCTTCAATTCTGGGCTTCGCCGAAGCTAACTCATCCTCTTAACCTTCCAGCACCGGGCAGGCGTCAGCCCCTATACGTCATCTTACGATTTTGCAGAAACCTGTGTTTTTGATAAACAGTCGTTTGGGCCTATTCACTGCGGCTGACCTTTCGGTCAGCACCCCTTCTCCCGAAGTTACGGGGTCATTTTGCCGAGTTCCTTAACGAGAGTTCTCTCGCACACCTTAGGATACTCTCCTCGACTACCTGTGTCGGTTTGCGGTACGGGTAGTTATATTCTAACTAGAAGCTTTTCTTGGCAGTGTGACATCAGTTACTTCGCTACTTAATTTCGCTCCCCATCACAACTTGTCCTTAAAGTTAAGCATTTAACTCAACTTCAGACTTATTGCTTGGACGCACATATCCATCAGTGCGCTTCCTTAGCCTGCTGCGTCCCTCCATCGTTCAAACAAATATAACTAGTACAGGAATCTCAACCTGTTATCCATCGTCTACGCCTCTCGGCCTCGACTTAGGTCCCGACTAACCCTGGGAGGACGAGCCTTCCCCAGGAAACCTTAGTCATTCGGTGGACAGGATTCTCACCTGTCTTTCGCTACTCATACCGGCATTCTCACTTCTAAGCGCTCCACT
>NZ_JBXAYC010000012.1:1944-3344 GCF_056782095.1 Dellaglioa sp. CoH-56-MRSF-13
CAGTCCTTACGGTCTAGCTTCGTTGCCCTTAGAACGCTCTCCTACCACGGAACCCTAATGGGTTCCATCCACAATTTCGGTAACATGTTTAGCCCCGGTACATTTTCGGCGCAGAATCACTCGACTAGTGAGCTATTACGCACTCTTTAAATGGTGGCTGCTTCTGAGCCAACATCCTAGTTGTCTGTGCAATTCCACATCCTTTTCCACTTAACATGTATTTTGGGACCTTAATTGGTGGTCTGGGCTGTTTCCCTTTCGACTACGGATCTTATCACTCGCAGTCTGACTCCCGGATATAAATCAATGGCATTCGGAGTTTATCTGAATTCAGTAACCCTAGATGGGCCCCTAGTCCAAACAGTGGCTCTACCTCCATGATTCTTAATTCCGAGGCTAGCCCTAAAGCTATTTCGGAGAGAACCAGCTATCTCCAAGTTCGTTTGGAATTTCTCCGCTACCCACACCTCATCTCAGCATTTTTCAACATACATGAGTTCGGTCCTCCAGTGCGTTTTACCGCACCTTCAACCTGGACATGGGTAGGTCACTTGGTTTCGGGTCTACGTCTACTTACTATGGCGCCCTATTCAGACTCGCTTTCGCTACGGCTCCGTCTTATCAACTTAACCTCGCAAGCAAACGTAACTCGCCGGTTCATTCTACAAAAGGCACGCTATCACCCATTAACGGGCTCTAACTATTTGTAGGCACATGGTTTCAGGAACTATTTCACTCCCCTTCCGGGGTGCTTTTCACCTTTCCCTCACGGTACTGGTTCACTATCGGTCACTAGGGAGTATTTAGCCTTGGGAGATGGTCCTCCCGGATTCCGACGGAATTTCTCGTGTTCCGCCGTACTCAGGATACTGCTCTGAGAGATTTTCATTTAGTATACGGGGCTATCACCCTCTACGGCGAGTCTTCCCAGACTCTTCTACTATAAAAATCTTTGGTAACTCAAATGAGCAGTCCTACAACCCCAAGAAGCAAGCTTCTTGGTTTGGGCTCTTCCCTGTTCGCTCGCCGCTACTTAGGGAATCGATTTTTCTTTCTATTCCTGCAGGTAATTAGATGTTTCAGTTCCCTGCGTTTACCTCTATATAACCTATGTATTCAGTTAATAGTAACAGTCGATTAAAACTGCTGGGTTCCCCCATTCGGAAATCTCCGGATCAAAGCTTACTTACAGCTCCCCGAAGCATATCGGTGTTAGTCCCGTCCTTCATCGGCTCCTAGTGCCAAGGCATTCACCATGCGCCCTTGATAACTTAACCTAACTTTACTTAAAGCAAAGTGGTTTTGTTAAGAACTACGTTCTTAACTAATAAAACGCGGTGTTTCTCGGCTTATTGCTTAAAAATTTAATAAATATTATCTAGTTTTCAAAGAACAAATTT
>NZ_JBXAYC010000012.1:3442-5228 GCF_056782095.1 Dellaglioa sp. CoH-56-MRSF-13
CCTCAAAACTAAACAAATTTTCGACAAGTGTGTAGGTTTCCGTAATATTCCTTAGAAAGGAGGTGATCCAGCCGCAGGTTCTCCTACGGCTACCTTGTTACGACTTCACCCTAATCATCTGTCCCACCTTAGACGGCTGGCTCCTAAAAGGTTACCTCACCGGCTTTGGGTGTTACAAACTCTCATGGTGTGACGGGCGGTGTGTACAAGGCCCGGGAACGTATTCACCGCGGCATTCTGATCCGCGATTACTAGCGATTCCAACTTCATGTAGGCGAGTTGCAGCCTACAATCCGAACTGAGAACGGCTTTAAGAGATTAGCTTAACCTCGCGGTCTCGCAACTCGTTGTACCGTCCATTGTAGCACGTGTGTAGCCCAGGTCATAAGGGGCATGATGATTTGACGTCATCCCCACCTTCCTCCGGTTTGTCACCGGCAGTCTCATTAGAGTGCCCAACTAAATGCTGGCAACTAATAATAAGGGTTGCGCTCGTTGCGGGACTTAACCCAACATCTCACGACACGAGCTGACGACAACCATGCACCACCTGTCATTCTGTCCCCGAAGGGAACGGCCTATCTCTAGGTTTGTCAGAAGATGTCAAGACCTGGTAAGGTTCTTCGCGTTGCTTCGAATTAAACCACATGCTCCACCGCTTGTGCGGGCCCCCGTCAATTCCTTTGAGTTTCAACCTTGCGGTCGTACTCCCCAGGCGGAGTGCTTAATGCGTTAGCTGCAGCACTGAAGGGCGGAAACCCTCCAACACTTAGCACTCATCGTTTACGGCATGGACTACCAGGGTATCTAATCCTGTTTGCTACCCATGCTTTCGAACCTCAGCGTCAGTTACAGACCAGAGAGCCGCTTTCGCCACTGGTGTTCTACCATATATCTACGCATTTCACCGCTACACATGGTGTTCCACTCTCCTCTTCTGCACTCAAGTTATCCAGTTTCCAATGCATTTCTTCGGTTGAGCCGAAGGCTTTCACATCAGACTTAAAAAACCGCCTGCGTTCGCTTTACGCCCAATAAATCCGGATAACGCTTGCCACCTACGTATTACCGCGGCTGCTGGCACGTAGTTAGCCGTGGCTTTCTGGTTAGATACCGTCACTAGGTAAACAGTTACTCTTACCTACATTCTTCTCTAACAACAGAGCTTTACGATCCGAAAACCTTCTTCACTCACGCGGCGTTGCTCCATCAGACTTTCGTCCATTGTGGAAGATTCCCTACTGCTGCCTCCCGTAGGAGTTTGGGCCGTGTCTCAGTCCCAATGTGGCCGATCACCCTCTCAGGTCGGCTACGTATCATTGCCTTGGTGGGCCTTTACCTCACCAACTAGCTAATACGCCGCGGGTCCATCCAAAAGTGACAGCTTACGCCGTCTTTCATTATCAAACCATGCGGTTTAACAAATTATGCGGTATTAGCACCTGTTTCCAAGTGTTATCCCCCTCTTTTGGGCAGGTTACCCACGTGTTACTCACCCGTTCGCCACTCATTATCTTCGGTGAGTGCAAGCACTCGGTGAAGATAATGCGTTCGACTTGCATGTATTAGGCACGCCGCCAGCGTTCATCCTGAGCCAGGATCAAACTCTCATATAAAAAGTTGATTGCTCTTATTGTTTTGTTACTTTTTGAAACTAGCGAATTGACTTCGCAAATGTTTGCTCTTAACTCTTAGTTAAGAGACCCTACACATTTGATTTGTCGAAAATTTGTTCAGTTTTCAAAGATCTACTTGGTTGCTTTTGACAACTTTTATATCATATCAA
>NZ_JBXAYC010000013.1:0-4217 GCF_056782095.1 Dellaglioa sp. CoH-56-MRSF-13
AGACATGTAGAAATTTTCTGGGTTTGCCACTTTTGAAAAAGTGGCAAGGTCTGTTGTTTTGAATTTGATATTGAAATGAATTTGCAATCGTTGCGGAAAAATGCAAAGGTGAAAATATCATTTCTGTTACTAGAAAAAAGGACAGCTGTAGGCGTTTTTTTTTGTGCCTGTTCACGTCGAACCTTTTCAGCCTAAAGGCGAAAAAAGGGGCAAAGTGGACAGACAGTTTTTAGCCTCGCAGAGACCACACTTCACAGAGTGAAGTATAGTGGGTTATACTTTACTTGGAAGATAACTCCGAAATGAGGTGCGTACTATGAGTTTTGTAGTGGCTAGAATGACGAAATTAAAAGCTGATAATTTAGTCGGTATTGGCAATCATGACCAACGGAAAACGACTAATCACAGCAACGAAGATATTGATGTTTCCCGCTCCCACTTGAATTATGATTTGGTGGCTGGGCGCACTGATAATTTTAAAACGGATATTGAAGCCTATATCAACGAAAATAAAGCTAGTAAGCGGGCAGTTCGCAAAGACGCTGTTTTAGTCAATGAGTGGATTCTAACCAGTGACAAAGATTTTTTTGAGCAATTAGACGAAGTCGAAACCCGTAAATATTTTGAAACAGCCAAACAATATTTTGCAGATAACTATGGCGACGAAAATATTCGTTATGCGGTCGTTCACTTGGACGAGAAGACCCCTCACATGCATATGGGCATTGTGCCCTTTGATGATGATAGAAAGCTCTCAGCTAAGCGTATATTCAATCGTGAAGCCTTACAGCGCATTCAAGAGGAATTACCACAATATCTCAAAGAGAATGGCTTTGATGTTCAACGTGGCAACAAAAACAAAGAGCGTAAGAATTTATCAGTACCCGAATACAAAACTATGCGGGAAGATTTGAAAAAAATAGAGACCGAAAAACAAGAGACACAAGCAAAGCTTGCAGATACTAAAAAACAGCTTGATGAAATCAAGCCACGGGATAACAAAAAAATTGCTAGTAAACCAACTTTGCTGAATAAAAATAAAGTCATGGTTGATAAATCTGATCTCGCTGATTTGGAACAACGGGCGTCTTTTAGTGATAATTACAATCAAATGCATGCTAGAGCAAGGCGTGAAGCCGACTCGTTAAGAGATAAACTGACTAGAACAACGTGGGACTATAATGACCTCGAAAGAGAGAATGAGCGATTGCAAAAGTTAGTCGGAACACTTCAAGGCATTGTCCGCAATGTTGATGAATTTCTACACAAAAAACTAGGTATCAATTTACCTGACAAGTGGCTAGAACGTGCAGGACTAAAAGAACCGTCTAAAAAAGCCCCTGAAAGCTCACAGGAACTCGAAAAACATAAATCTGATGAATTAGGCGGTCCACATCTTTAAAACGCTTATATGGGCTTAAAATGGCATTTAAGAGCTTAATTTAACATCTGGCTAGATTGAACGTCGTTAATTTTGTGTCTGTCAACGGTAAATCGAATTAAAGGGGCTTGCTGCTTTAGCAGTTAGCCCCTTTTTGAGGCTTTAAGGAGTTGATAGACTAGCGGATAAAACACTTTTGCGCATGCAAAGAAAAGCACACCTGCTTTTTTTGCCTGCCCCACGGCGAGTGCGGGGTGAGTTTGAGCGGGAGCTCCCGCTCATTTATGGGGTCAAGCTGACACAGCTTGCGGGTTTGGGCGGAGCCCATATTTTGGTTTGAGTGGGATAAAAATTTTGAAAATCAGGGGGCAGGGAGCGAATTTCGCTCCCGTACTACGACCCCCCTATAAGTGCCGAGTGCCAAATTTTACTTGAATAGGACTTTACGCTTACTCTCCCAATGGATTTGGGAGTTTTTTTATGACCGCCGTTTGACCGCCGTTTTGACCGCCGTTTTTTTAAACGGGTTATTTTTTGACTATATAGACTATAAGTATATAATGATGTATAATGATAAAAAAATAAAGGAGTGAGTTTTATGCCTGAAGAGAAAACAGAATATCAAGTTGTAACCGTTAGAATACCTAAAAAGATGTATGCTGATTACAAAGAGATTTTAAAAAGTGAAGGAAAAATTGTAACTTACGATATTAGAAACTATATGCGTGATGTTATCGAAAAATCTAAGAAAGGAGAAAAATGAGCATAAAAAAAGAGCGCCCTCTCTCAAGTTCGCTCGTGAAAAATGCTTTTATTTTCTAAAGGTGATTATACTATATGACTACTAAAAATACAAAGGCTAGAAACTTTGCATTCATTTTGTATCCTGAAAGTATTCCTGAAAACTTTATTGAAAATTTAGAAAAAACTGGTATTCCTATGGCGATTAGTCCGCTCCATAATTTAGATAAAACTGAACGAAAATTTAAAGATATGACTCCTGATGAACAAGAGATAATAAGTGCTGGTGGATCAATTTATAAAAAACCACATTATCATGTTTTGTATATTGCTCGTAATCCGGTTACTGTTGAAAGTATTCGGAAAAAAATAAAACGTAATTTAGGTGATCAATCTGTATCTCATATCGAAATTGTTGATAGCGTGGAGTATTATTTTCAGTATTTAACGCATGAAAGTTCTGATGCAATTAAGAAAGGTAAACACCGCTACGATAAAAAAGATTTAATCTTTATAAATGATTTTGATATTGATAGATACGTAACACTTGATGAAAATGAAAAGAAAGAATTAAGGCAGACTTTACTTGAAATTGTAGATGAATATAACATTGTTAATGTAAAGGAATTAAGCTCGTTTATCAGACAAAGAGGTAACGAATTTGGAATTGAGAGTATGAAATATGTGAATGAAATAATTTCAAGTTCTTCTGGAATTTTTCGACTATATTTTGATGCAAATTACCAATGTGGTTATCGTCCGGTCTATTCAAAAACCATTGATCCTGATACAGGAGAAATAAAGAATGAGAGAGGGGTGAGAGCATGAGAGAGTTTAGTGAAAGTGATGTTGAGAAATACTTAGAATACACTGATCAAAATGTTATCCCGACTAAAGAGCTTTTAGGTCAATGCTTTATTTGTGGTATAAAGTTAAGTGAAACTGAGACACCTGAAGGTCCAGAAAAACGAGTTGTTTGTTTGAAAGATAGAGATTACTTTGTTGAAGGATTTGAGGAATTGATAGAAATGGGAGAAATAAAATAAATATTGAGACTGGAGAGGTTAAGTAATGATTATTGACGTGGAATATATTGGATTTAAGAACAATTTAGAAGTTAATTATTTGGAGGAAAAGTAATGACACAAGCAGATATTAAATACCGTCCTATTAAACCATCCGATTATCATATCTTGGAAGATATGATTCGCAAATCATGGAACTACGATCGATTAGGAAGCCCAAAATTAGCTAAACAACTGTCTAAAATATATCTTGCCAGTTGTCTTGTTAATCAAACATTTACTAGTGTTGCTGTTTTTAATGAAGTGCCTGTTGGTATTATTATGGGTAAAAATAGAGAAACACATCGTAAACCACTAAGGTATCTTATTCGGCAAGGAATTGCTGTTGCACGAATTGCTATATCTAAAGAAGGGCGTAAAATTGGAAAGACGTTTCAAAAATTTGAAGAAGTTGATGAAATTCTTTTAAAGAGCATTGGTACAAACTTTGATGGTGAATTAGCTTTTTTTGTTGTAGATGGAAACCAACGTGGTTCAGGTATCGGTAAACAATTGTATCAACAATTTTTAGATTATATGACATCTGAAAATCTTAAGACATTTTACTTATTTACGGATACGACATGTAATTTTGGCTTTTATGAACATCAAGGTTTGGAACGATTAGCTGAAGAAACGCTCGATTTGCCAGAATTACAAGAGAATATGCATTTCTATTTGTACGGAAAAATGTGATAAAAGGGGCTAGTATTATATTTTCTAAGTAAAATGAAAAAATGTTATTTCTTAAAAATTTACCTTCAATGGGCGCGATTGTTGAACTATTTTTTTAGAAAAGGGTAGCTTAGGCTACTCTTTTTTATTTGGCCAGTGGGAAAATAAACGGTAGGGTCAACGATAAATGTCTGACTGAAGCAAATCGGAAGGAATTTAAGAAGTTGATACGATCCACTGATTTTCCACCCTCTTGGCAACTCGTTTTCGAGCCGTCGGAGACATGTAGAAATTTTCTGGGTTTGCCACTTTTGAAAAAGTGGCAAGGTCTGTTGTTTTGAATTTGATATTGAAAT
>NZ_JBXAYC010000014.1:0-1818 GCF_056782095.1 Dellaglioa sp. CoH-56-MRSF-13
TTTTGTTTTTTATCCTGTTTATTTCTAATAGCGTTAAATGTTCTTCTCAATGAAACTGTGATGTCATGTTGCAAATCCTCGTAGTTATCTAAAAAGATAGTTGTTGGTTTTCCTGTTTGTTGAGTAATAAATGTTTCACTTGCCTTTTTAGCATTAAAAATAATCCCAATCATTTTTTCCATTTTCTTTGGATCATTTGCAGACCATAAAGTTAATTAGTTTATGGTCTGCAAATGATCCTGCTCTTATACTAAAAAGATGGACTATTTTTCTACCAGAAGTCAAGTGTTTCAATGCATTTAGGTTGTTTTATGAGCGTTATGGCAAAGCTGTGCGTACTATAACAGCCGACAATGGTTCTGAATTTATCTCATGGGACTTTTTAGAATATGTTCAAAAAGAGCTTAAAATTAAGCTATACTATGCCACACCGTCATCACCACAACAACGTGGTTCAAATGAAAACAGAAACCGTAAGCTACGTGATTGGTACCCTAAAGGCACGTCATTTAAAGATGTGAAACAACGACAATTAGATGAAGTAGCTTCAAAAATGAATGCTATGCCATTGAGACAGGCACTTGACGGTAAACGACCTATGGTAGTCTTTGAGCAGGAATATAAAGCCATGCAACGTTACCGTAGAGCTTATGAAAAGCGTAAACAACGTATGCTTGAAGTTAAAAAACAAGAATTCGAGAATAATTAAAAACGACATTGCAATTAAGCGGAGTAAATTGTAAAATTGTATAATAAAAAATATACGAATAGCTGGGTTGTGGCTAGCTAAAAAACGCCGACTAATGAATTTTTTCATTTTTGGCATTATTTTCGTTATAAAAAAAAAGGTAGGTGTAATTTAATGGGATATATATTTTTGGGGCTCGCGATTCTAGGTGAACTCTTGGGAACGAATTTGTTAAAAGCTTCAAACGGATTCAGTTCGCTTTGGGAAACTGTGGGGTCTTTAGTTTCATACGGTGCAAGTTTTTATTTTTTAGCATTAGCTATGAAAACTATAAACTTGAGTGTTGCTTACGCTTTATGGGCTGGCTTAGGAATTGTATTGACAACTGTTTTGGCAGTAGTCGTTTGGAAAGAATCTATTAATCTGAGCAGCGTCTTAGGAATTGTATTAATTTTGTCAGGAGTTGTCATTTTAAACTTGTATGGTCCTGGTCATTAAACCAAAATAAAAAACGACTAGCTGTATAAATATTATAATAAACAAAAGGCACCTGGTGTGTCTTTTTATTATGCTTAGAATATAAATATTTGAAAACGGGTTAATTAATTGAAATATTTGATATAATAGTGAGTAATTTGATTGCTAAAAGCCTTTGCGTAGACGTTCCAAAAACGTGTACGCAAAGGGTTAGGGCAACGGTTACTCGATGAAGCGAATCGTTATGCTAAAACGAAACAAAAACGTTATTTACGTTTGACTGTTTATGAAAAAAATTATGCAGGCATTCGTTTTTATGAACGTCATGGATTTAAAAAAATCGGGATAAAACATTTTCCTTTAGGAAAACAAGATCGTATTTGTCCGATTTTAGAAAAAGAAATCTAAAAAAACGTCCTCACTTTTGATGTTGAGGACGTTTTTTTAGACTGGTAATGTAACCATAATTCGCTTTCCTTTTTGATAAACCGCTAATTCTGTCACACCTGTTGCTTTTAAAGTTTCTCTATGGCTCTTATATGAGCTAATGTAGCCATTTTAACTTAATGATTGCAGGTATTCGCTGTACCACACTTCAAAAGTATTTCTCATTGCGCCAAAAATGTAATTTTCAGGATTAACTTTTTGTTTTT
>NZ_JBXAYC010000015.1:0-1690 GCF_056782095.1 Dellaglioa sp. CoH-56-MRSF-13
TGTAATAATCCCTTTATGGTTGTCAGATGAAATAATATAATTTCATCCGATAATCATGGAGGGATTTTTGTATGTCCAGAGCCAAGTATTCAGCATTAGAAAAATTAACGTTTATCGAAGAATTTAGAAAGTCCGGAATGCCGAGAAGAACTTTTGCCCGAGAATACGGTATTAATAAAGATCTATTCAAACGTTGGGTCGATCGCTATGACCGCGATGGTATTGAAGGTTTACAGGAAGCGCGCCACAATAATCACTATTCAAAAGCGCTGAAATTAGAAGCGGTATTAACTTATCTAACGGGTCAATATTCACAAGCAGATGTTGCACTTAAGTTTGGTTTACGATCACAAAAACAACTATTAGACTGGGTTTCCAAGTATAATGAGGATAAAACGGTGACGGCGTCACCGTCCAAAAGGCAGGTTCCCATTATGAGTCGTAAAACTTCTTTTGAAGAACGCGTTTCAATTGTTGAATATATTACCAAAGATAAACATAGTTATAATGAAACTGCGGAACACTTCGGTGTCTCTTATCAACAAGCCCGTTCATGGGTTCTTAAGGCACGACAAGGTGGTTATGAATCACTAATCGATAATCGTGGTCACCGTAAAGATCAATCAGAACTAACAGATTTAGATAAAGCGAATCTACGGATTCACGAGTTAGAAAGCCAAATCGAAGATCAAAAATTATATGCGGCCTTTATAAAAAAATGGCAGGAACTTCAGCGCAAGGGGTGAATAAGCAAAGACGACTGGCATATCACGCGATTAAGAATGTTAGTCAAGAAAAGCATGGTGCGATAACAAAACTTATAAAAATGGTTGGCGTTAGCCGTCAGGCTTACTACAAAGGGTTAAAAAGACAAGAAACAGTTTGGGAGACACGTAATAAACAACTTAAAGAGCGAACCCAATACTGGTTTGATTTCAATCTACAAGGGATTGGTACTGGAAACATGTTGGTAAATTTACAAGCTGACACATCAATTAATTTTCCCATTACTTTCAAACAGGTTCGACGAGTTATGCGAGAACTAGGTATTCGATGTTTAGTACATCCGAAGAAGCATAATCGTGTGAAACAATCAGAACAATATATCCAAGATAATCTTCTTAATCAAAATTTTAGTGTGAGTAGACCTAACCAAGTTTGGTTGGCCGATTCAACAGAGCTTTCATATGGCATAAATGGCGAATATAAAATTCGGTTAAGTGGTGTTTTAGATCTTTATGGTCGGCGACTTTTAGCCTATAATCTAAGTCCTACAGAAACTAGTGAAGCAGAAATCCAGGTATTTCAGCAGGCCTTTTCAGGTGCTGGTAGTGTACACCCCATGGTGCACACCGATCGCGGTTCAGCTTATACCTCAAAACTATTTAATCGTTCTCTTGATCGATATGAAGTAACTAGAAGTATGTCCCGACCAGGAACGCCATACGATAACGCTCCAATGGAGCGTTGGTGGAATGAATTTAAAAATCGATGGATGGCACGTCAGCCACTGCCAAAGACCTATCAAGAACTTATGAAATTGGTTGAAGCAGGAATTGAATATTTTAATCATTACAATCGCTCAACACAAAGAAATGGCCTTACCCCAGATGAATACTGGGATAAAGCCATTTAGAAACATATTAAATTTTATATTATTTCATCCGTCAACTTGACAGGGCCTAGTACA
>NZ_JBXAYC010000016.1:0-1430 GCF_056782095.1 Dellaglioa sp. CoH-56-MRSF-13
TGAAGTGAACCCCCTGAGTTGGAGAAATCTAACTCAGGGGGTTTTACTATGTTCACAGTTGAAATAAAGAAAAAAGTTCTAAAAGAATATTTGAAAGGTAAACCAGCCGGTTTACTAATGAAGAAGTATGGAATCAAGGGATCTGCAACTATTTATCAATGGTTGGATCATTTTAAAATGTTTGGGATTCAAGGCTTAGAAAATAATTTAGGGAAGACATTTTATGATTATTCCTATAAAATGAAGGTCATTCACTGGCGATTAAAACATAGGGCTTCTTTTCCGGTTACAGCACGTCATTTTAAAATTAAGAATCCTGTCGTGATTTGGGACTGGGAAAAGAAACTGGTACAAGGTCGCTTAAAAACTTCAAAAGGAAAACTGCCTAAAATGACTAAATCAAAAAATCCAAAAACTTCAAAACAATTACAAGAAGAAAATGACTTTCTAAGGGCACGGGTAGCGTACTTGGAAAAATTGGACGCCTTAATACAGAAAAAACAAAGATTAAAAACCAAGAAAAAGCCCAGATAATCACTGAGTTAAGGTGTGAATTACAGATTAAGTTGGCAACCGTATTAAAAGCTGGACTGATGTCCAGCAGTAGCTACCATGATGCTTGTAAACGAGAGTACCAACAAGATTCAAAAGAACTGATTGAAACGATTAAAACAATTTGTGAAGGGCATTCTGATTATGGGTATCGTCCCGTAACAAGTGAGTTACGTAACATAGGCATTAAAATCAATCACAAAACCGTGTTGAGAATAATGCGAGAAAACAAACTCCTATGTCACGCTTACGAACGAAAAACGAAAAGATATAATTCATATAAAGGAACTGTTGGTAAAATAGCTTCCAATCTTTTAAACCGACGTTTTAAGACTGATAGATCCTATCAAAAAATAGTAACTGATGTCACTGAACTACGATGGGGAAATAAAAGTACAAATGAAAGAGCTTATTTTACGGCATATATTGATTTATTTAATAGTGAAGTCCTTCAATGGTCAATTAGCCTCCACCCAACGGTGGAGTTTGTGACAGAACCACTAAAACGGTTAATCAATAAACGTTCAAATCTCAGTTATCGAATGACAGTTCACTCTGATCAAGGATTTCAATATCAGAACAGCCGTTATACAGAGATTATCAAATCAGCAAAAATTTTTCAAAGTATGAGTCGCAAAGCGACTTGTTTAGATAATGCATGTGCTGAAAGCTTCTTTCATATTTTAAAAGTTGGGACAGTTCATAATCACGATTATGCGACATACGAAGCTTTAAAAGTAGCCATAAAAAATTATATTGATTATTACAATCATAAAAGAATTAAAATAAAACTGGCCGGTATGTCTCCGATTGAATATCGAAAACATACCGACCAGATGATCGCTTAATATTTACTCCAACTTTTGGGGTTCACTTCA
>NZ_JBXAYC010000017.1:0-989 GCF_056782095.1 Dellaglioa sp. CoH-56-MRSF-13
CATAAACCCTTAGCTCCGTCTCATCCATCTATGGAACCTGCACACGTCCCCGAACACTCTGTAGCACGTGATTTGCTCCATTATATTCACGCGGAATCGACCTCTTTTTGGGCGGGTTAGGGGTTTGTACAGGGCCGGAGGTGGATGCGGCACGCGGTTTAATGAGGTGTTTTACACCAGACCCCTCAAAACGCGATTTTTTAGCATTTCTAAGTGTCTTTTCGTGATCAGCACGCGCCTGATCAGGATTCCTCACCAATTCCGTAGAATCCGGGCCCCATTCAAGTTCTTCATCGGCGTCTGCGTCGGCATCGAGCCCATCATCGGCGTCTGCATCTACTATTTCGAAGTCCCCGTCCGCGTCTTCTTCGTCGGACCCGCGCACGCGCACATGGTTGTATCCGCGCTCCGCGATCTCCGCGTTGTAGTTGAGGGCCCACATGTGGGACGAGGGTCCTAGGGGAATTGAGTGCAGGACGGGCTTGATACCTAGTCCGTGGAGGACTCGAAGATGCGGGACTTGCTGGATAAGTGAGGACAAGGAAATCGGGGTTGGGGGCGTGTGGACGACTGCGATCAGCGGTCTGTACGTTAGCGTGAGTGAGGCCAGTGGATAGGAGCCGGGGGCTTGCGGATCGAGAACGAGTACGAGATTTGTTGACATGGTGTGAATTGTTGTGTAGGATGCGCCAGTGGACCGAGGACCGAACGAAGTGAGGGACGCGGAACGGCGCTTTTGTGATTGGACAATCTTAAATTACGTGGTGTGGGATGGGTGATGAGGGAGGTGTGTGAGATGGGTAAAAATCGCAGCTATGCTGCTGGGTGGAATATGGAGCTGCCGCCGCGTCAGTCCGAGAATCCGGAATCGTGTGATTATCGGTGGTCTATTCCGGTGCTTGTGACCGTCCAATACGGTGATATGTGCTGGGTACCGCATAAGGCGTGGGCCTACCGTTATGAAGTGGGCGACTCTGGCTGGGTCGAGG
>NZ_JBXAYC010000018.1:0-905 GCF_056782095.1 Dellaglioa sp. CoH-56-MRSF-13
GTGGAAGCACTGAAGGATTTTCGGCACGTGGTTATGGCGCGACCCTCGCATAACGAGACGGTGGCCAAATTCCCTGTGCGATACGCCGGGGTCGCGCCACCTACGGTCCCCGAAGCAGAGAACACGACGCACAGTAAATAAGAGTTAGCTCAACGATAGACCTAGATCAATGGCAACAAAAGCAAGTCCACGTGCAGAATTGGCGGCGCTCCGGGCGCTGACTCACAAAGACAAACGAGTTTCCGGTACCCTTCTTAGCCTTATCGACGAATCGTACTTCAACTATACGGAGAGCCAAGAGGTATACAGCGCGGTGCTGCGCCACATGCGGGAGACGGGAACGACACCGGCCTACCGATTGCTCATCGAGGACCCCGCGATATCGGAGGGCACGCGTAAATGGCTGCGCGATTCGCAGGCAACGGTCACGACCGTAGACGAGGCACAGAAATGTGCGCGACTCCTAAACAAGTACCGCCAAATCCGGCAACTTGAGGAACTGGCCGTCAACATCGACGCGACCCTGAATTCGAAGGGCAAACTCGATGTGGGAACGCTTCTGGAGGATACGGCACTGCGCCTGTCGAGCGCGCGTGCCACAAAGAGCACGAAAGACGCGTTCACCCACTTCGGGATGAACAACAATGCGACGGCACTGGTCCGCGACATCCTGTACGCCGAGTCCGGTGACGACATCATACCGACCGGCATTCCCGAATTCGATCGGCAGTCCGGGGGATTTGCTCGCGGCTCGATGGTCACCATCGCCGCAGGCTCAGGTGCCGGTAAATCGCTGTTTGCCAACGACATCGCGATCAAGATGGCTAGCGCCGGCTACAAGGTGCTGGTGGTTCCTCTCGAAATGAGTGCGAAGGAAACCACGGTGCGCGTCATGGCCAACGTCG
>NZ_JBXAYC010000019.1:0-846 GCF_056782095.1 Dellaglioa sp. CoH-56-MRSF-13
GTTCAAGAGCCGTGCGATATCTGGTCTCGGATTGATTGCAGCCAAGAACGCCACCACATTAGAGTGCATGAATTCGTTGCGACCTTCCACCTTACCCACGTTCAGAGACTGAAATACTTCCCGCTGAAGTGGATAATCCACATATTTGTTGTTCACGATCATGACGCCGGGTTGCGGAACTCCGTTTTTATCCGTGGCCTTGAACCGAGCCATCCACGCCTTAGCGATCTTGTGACTGGACTTTATCATCCAATCCATAATGTCAAGCTCTGCGTTTGCACCGCGTATGTGTTCAAGCATTGTTTTATGGGTTTTAGTAAGCACTCCCTTGCGGCTGTCCGGATGTCTAATGGCGCGCACTATGTCGTGGAGCTGAGCTGTCGTCATGTTCAGCTCAGCCATCTTTTCCTTGAGTCCCACCAACTCAGTGTCGGGGATCAATAGACCCTTGGCCAGCTGATGCTTAGACGGCATTTCGCGATCTAGCGTCAGTGGAACGATAGTCAGTTTTTGGTAGCGCTCGGTGATAACACGATTAGCACGGCCGAAGCCTCCCTTGAGATGCCTATCCAAAAACGGTATCGTGATATTGTTCACCTGACACCCTTCCATCTTAAGAAGATGGTACATCTGACTCGTTTCAAAGTCAGCGCTCAGAATCAGAATGCGCTTGAATCCGACAAAAGGCTGAGAGGGAAGCGCCACACGCACAAAACACTTTTTGTTGCCGCTACTTTTCATCAAGCCGAAAACCTGCATACGGATAGGCTCGTCCGCGTTAGGCGTCAAGTCCTGATACATGTTGTACAGATCGCGAAACACCGACGCAGTGTTCGTGTCATTGAC
>NZ_JBXAYC010000020.1:0-837 GCF_056782095.1 Dellaglioa sp. CoH-56-MRSF-13
CGATGGGATGGTGGTAAGGTAGTTTTGAAACTGGGAAACGAATTGATCAACGTCGGCTGTCAAGTCCGCCAGAACGAGCTTATTAGTATCTGCCATGTTGAACCTTATGATTGGTTGGCGGTGACGGAAAATGCTGCAACCAGCGGACCTGATTGAGTATCAAGGTTTAGGTCCAGGTTGTAAGCAATCCGAATCTGATAGCCGGGCAGCGACATGTCGGGCTTGACCCATGTGTTGCTCATGTCGAGCTGAATGCGGGGTTCCCAGCGGGCTATCGCCTGAATGAAGCCGACCTGAATCTTATCCGCAGTGTTTTGATCGATTGGTTCCTGTAGATAAGTGAGAAGGGAGGCCCCATACTCCGGCTGGAATATACGGGCTCGTGCCCCTATCTGACATGAGAACAGGTTGTACAACGAGTTGTTGATGGCCAGTACGTCAGGCAGCAAATCGGGGTTAGTGTCCAGCGTAAACTTCGACGACGCATCGACCCATACGGCACCCCGCGTATCAAGCTGATATGCTGTTGGTGTAGTCATGTTGAGTTCTCCTTACCATTAAATTTAGATTTGAGGGATAGGAGTACTAGTATCCGGATTGTCTGGCACGTGGTGGATGTGCGAATCATAAACACGCCGGAAGTCGCCTATGGTCTTCGTGTTACCGGACGCAGTTTCATCCGTAATGTCGCCAGCAGCCGCGATCGTTGAATCCGTGACAACAGGACCCTGAAACTGATGAGTGGAAGCCTTGTACACGGCAGTGCCACTGGCATTTAGATTGAAGTTAGTGGTGTTGATAGTTGTGTTGCCCGACACGTTGAACTGTATGCTGCCC
>NZ_JBXAYC010000021.1:0-779 GCF_056782095.1 Dellaglioa sp. CoH-56-MRSF-13
GGCGCTGGCGTAAACATTACACAGGTTCTCTTCAATTAAGGCACAAGACATGACGGATGTAAAAGACGACATCGAAAACCCGCAGCCAACTCTCGTTTACGAGTATGCCGCAGTTGATCCGGCGTGGCCGGAGCTGATGGTGTATAAGGGAACTCCTACTGAAGTTCGGGCAGGAGAGGAAGCTCCTGCCAATTCGACGCATTGGGCTCCTAACGAGAACATAGGAACTGTCCCGTACTTCGATGGTGAGGGATGGGTTCCCGGAATTCCCCTCAACAGAATCACACTTAGCGAGGCACAGCGTGTGGCTGAGGCTGCGGCGGCGGAAGCATTCCAAGCTGAAGTGGAGAGCATCAACGCTGGTTATTCGGCAGCGGAACGCGCTGTCTGGGCAGATCAGGTGGCCGCCGCCACCGACGTGGTGGCTGGTCGCGAGTCCTCTATCCTGACCGCCTTGGCCGAAGCCCGTGGTGTAGACGTGGAGACGTTGGCGCTGAAGATTCTTGACAAAGATGCGGCGTATAAGGCCACGTACTTCAAGGCACTCGGTGCCTACCAGAAGAAGCGTGATGAAATCGGGGCCGCTACCAAGGTTACGCAACTGAGTTTCACGCTCGATATGGTGAGGCGTGTGCGATCTTCTGGAGGGTTTTAATGAGTACACCTATCTATGCACGAATCCTGTACGACGAGATTCGCATGATGGATTCAAAGTCCGGGCTGTATGTATGGTGTGATCCAGATGAAGAGGGGGTGCTTACCGTTCAGCAGCTTTTGAC
>NZ_JBXAYC010000022.1:0-741 GCF_056782095.1 Dellaglioa sp. CoH-56-MRSF-13
GTCTTCATCACGCTGTTCGGGCGGGATCAGTGTCCAGTCACAACGTGCTGCTTCTTCGATGAGAGCCGCCACCTCATCCTGAGCACAGTAGACGTAGACCACCACGAACTCCGGATCAAGGACCTCTGATCGTGGGCTCAGGAACGTGGCCAGCGACATTTCGACCACCTTGAAACTGCGCCCTTCGGCCTCGATGGGACGCAGCCCCGAACACGGTGCCGCATACTGTTCGGCCCATGCCTCGCGGATCGCGCCCATAATCCGACCTTGGTTTCGTGCGGTCTCCACGTGCACGATACGTCGGTGGATAGCGGCCTCCAGACCTGTGGGAAGTTTGTCGCCGTAGCCCAGAACGCGGCGCTCGATCTCGCGTACCAGAGCCGTGAGGTCACCTGCCCACACGTCGGTCGCGCCCATGCAGTTGGGCTGTGCCGTTGTCTGAAGGCGCTTAAAGCCACTGATCTTAGCGGCCTTGAAAATGTCCTTAATGTGCACCGTTTCTCCTAATGTTCCTGATCCTTATCCAGCTCGTATCCAGCGAGCCAACCTGCATCCCAGTCCATCCGCTTCACGACATCGGCCATCGGGTACGGATTGTCCTCAGTTGAATCGCCATGCATGTAGGCACTGAGCCCCAACATCCATGCCTCAGTCATTGTCGCCCCCGCTGCTCATGTCGCGAGCCGCCGTCCAACCAGCAGCCCAATCGTAATGGTCCATGGAATCTGAATCGCAAGGATT
>NZ_JBXAYC010000023.1:0-733 GCF_056782095.1 Dellaglioa sp. CoH-56-MRSF-13
CTATTCGGACTCTTCCAACCAAGCATTCAAGTACCTACAGGCGTGGAACAATACGATTCTCACGCCATTTGGTGCCACGGCAGCTGCCACGATGGGCGGTGGTTGGGGACGCCCGTCGGACTACAAGAAGCCAATCTTCGTGTATCTGTTGGACGTGACTAACTCCGTGGTTGCCGTCATTGAATATGTTGAGTGTTGGCCCATGACGGTCGAGCAATATACTTTGGAGTCCGGAGCAAGTACACGGATCGTCAACCGCGTAACGTTCTCAGTCGGTGACGTATTCATAAATCTGGCAAACGTCTCGTCTGACCTAATCAGTGAGGTGGTGTTCAACGCTGGTCAAAGTTTGGTCAACGGAGTGGTGAACACCGTTTCGCAGACCGCTATCAACTCGCTTGGGGGTGCTCTCGATAGCATCCTAGGATAATCACAATGATCGACACAAAAAACTACGTACCTCAGTCGAAGACCACATCGTTCGATGCGTTTCCGGCAGATAAGCAAGAGCGCATGGCTCAGATTCAGGCTGATAAGCTGAAGAGTGTGGCGCATCTGCCGCATCCCGTGGATATCCCCGGAATCACGAGTGCGCGTCCTCCTATGCAGCAGGCTCCAGCACTTCAGGCTGTTGATCCGCGTGTACAAGATGCTATGGTTCGGCCACAGCACGCGCAACGCCCGGGCGTCGCATACGTACCGCAACCACAGAATCCTGAGGCACAAGCAGACG
>NZ_JBXAYC010000024.1:0-722 GCF_056782095.1 Dellaglioa sp. CoH-56-MRSF-13
CGTGCATCGTTGCGACCTGCTTGATAGGCAGACTCCATATCGCGCCGCACCATACGCACGATTCCAGAATTGGCTTCACCGTATTGCGTATACCAGTGTTCGAAGGTCATGCGTCCTCCGCGATCTTGGCAGCAATCATGTAGTCGAGCACGGCCCACAGCAGATGATACGTAGCCAGCTGGGTGTTGCCGCCCATGTTAATGGCCACGGCGTACAGCATGTTGAATGCAGCACACACATACATCAGGATCGACGGAATAGACCTCATTGACCACACTCCTGTTTATGTTCGATGATGAGGGTCTGGGCAAGAACCGCGATCAGCAGCCAGTAACAGCCGCCAACCGCGTCACCCATTGACCAGTACTTTACGCCTGCGACGCACGCAGCCGCGATTTCCACCGCGACCAGAAAGCCACGCGTGAATCGATTGAACTTGTTCATGTTTTCCTTCAGATACCAGTCAGGAGCACCGCCGATTGCGGCTTGACCACGATCGGGTTGAAATCTGTGGCGTACGAGCGCGTAGCCGGCGTACGATCATCGTCCAGCCAATCCATTGGTGCAAAGTCGTCGAAATCGTCATACGCGAAGTCGTCCATATTCGATTGGTCCAGCGATCGTTCGTGAACTGCGCGCTCGTGCGGGTGCAGGATTCCGGCCTCCATACGACGTACGTACGCGTCGCGGGCACGTGCCGTGAAGAACACACGGTGCAGGTT
>NZ_JBXAYC010000025.1:0-715 GCF_056782095.1 Dellaglioa sp. CoH-56-MRSF-13
GTAACAGAGTGAGCGGCATCGGCTGCTGGGTTAGTGGCTTGCACATAAACCGTCACCGCGTCGATGGTGGTTGCCGGAGTGTACTGAAGTGCCGACATTTTATAGAGGTCCGAATTGCCGGTACCCGCATCCGAAACGTTGGTAGTCGCTGCCCACGATTGAACGCCTAGGCTTACCATCGAGTAGTTAGAGGCAGACACTGTGCTGGGGGTGAACTGCGTGCTGTCTCCCGCCGCGTTCGGATTCATGAGCCCGATACGTCGTGGCCCAATCGGGAACGTGTTGAATGAGGTGCCTGAGCCGTCCCATATAATGAAGTCATCCAAATATGAAGCTGCACCGTTTGCTGCCTGTTTGCCGGTGGACACATATAGCTGGGTAATGGCCTGAGCGGCTTGCGCGTAGTTATAAGTTCCTGTGAACTGAAGTATGCTATCCACGTAGGCCGTTACCTTGGTGCTAGCGCCGTTAATCTGGATTGAGGCTTCAATCCAGTGATAGCCATCACCAAGGTACGTGGTGCCGGTAGCCAAAGGTGTTGTACTGGTGTATGTGCCGTTCCGCAGTGTTAGGTAATTACCGTCGAAGTCCAAAATCTGGGCACCATTAGAGGCCAGTCCGATATTGACGAGGCCGCCATAGCCGAAGTCACTGTCCTTGCCTCCGGATAGTCCACACTTCCACCAGCCGCCGATATAAAACGTAGCGCCTGACG
>NZ_JBXAYC010000026.1:0-709 GCF_056782095.1 Dellaglioa sp. CoH-56-MRSF-13
CAAGACTATCTGGCGCAGTACGGTAATCCGAACGCGAAAATCTCGTTTGATGTGTACTGTGGTCTCGACTTCTTCAAGGAAGCTAACCAGCTGTGGGCACTCCGTGTTGCGGGCCCCGGTGCTCTGTACGCTTCGGTCTTGATGTATGCAGATGCATCTGGCACTACGCATCTGGCTCCTATTCCGGCTGGCGTCGTAGACCCAACGAAACCTGATTGGCCGACGCTGCTCCAACAAGTTGGCAGCGGTGCTACCACCGCAATAGCTCTGTTCTACCCGTCTATGGGCCAAGGCTCATACGGCAACAACACTGCAATCTCGATTTCTAGCGCGACCCTCACGGCACCAGCTCAACCTTCTGCAACTAGTAGCTCGACGGTCGGTACTCTGCCTGCTGGTACTTATCAGTATCAAGTGTCGGCAGTCGGCTTCAACGGTGAATCGTTGGCGTCGAGCGCGGAAGTTGTGGTGATTGCGACAGGCGGCACAACCACCAACTCTATTACGCTGTCGTGGCCGCGTATGCCTCTGGCTACTGGCTACCGAGTGTATGGACGCACACAGGGCTCGACGTACGGGCTGATGGTGACGGTGGGGCAACAATCCACGGACAACATCACGTTTACTGACGACGGCACTATTCCGAATAGCGCTATCGACACAACGAAACAGCCGATCACGGACCCGACGAAGGCCGCACCGCCGTCCC
>NZ_JBXAYC010000027.1:0-707 GCF_056782095.1 Dellaglioa sp. CoH-56-MRSF-13
CCTCCACAGCTCCATGTACAATGCGGCACGCGCCGTATCGATCGCACCGCTGGTCTAAATGAAAAAGCCCCACCAACCTAGACAGTTGGTGGGGCTTTTGTTTATCGTGCGAACATATGTAGCGCGATGACCAATACAGCAGTGATACAGATAGATACTACAGCCACAACGTCCGTGCGTCCCGGGCCCATACTAGGCAGCGCTCCCCGCTCGTTGCTGTTCCAGTTCGGCAAGCTTCTTGCGAGTTCGTTCAATCTTTTCCTCTAGCTGTTTTTGCTTGAGTGTCTTTTGCGGGGACTGCTCCGCACGACGGTCGGTGCACGGAACGATCTCAAGATTTCGTGCCACACCCGAGGCCTCAATCTCACTCATCCGGCTTCGAGCTACCTTCGGGTCTTGCGCAGAGCCGCATACAGTACACAAATGTACCTGCTTACGATCGAACAAGTCACTCGACTGACAGGCCACATCTCCAACGATCAGGTAGTTGACGCGGAAGTCACGGTAGTTGGTGCCTTGGAAACGGTTGCCCTGCGAATCAGTTCCATCGTACTCGTTGCGGATCAGCATACTTCTCTCCTGTNGCCTAGTTNAGTTACAAAAAGCGATACTACTATTATTTACTAAGCACGTCAAGCAAAAGAAAAACCCGGCCGAGGCCGGGTTTTCTATCTACTACTCGTCCCGACCAGAGACCGGGCTCTGAC
>NZ_JBXAYC010000028.1:0-674 GCF_056782095.1 Dellaglioa sp. CoH-56-MRSF-13
GGCGTCAACTTCAAGGTCGCAAGGAATGCTGCCGTATGGTCGCGCCGCCATTCGTTGAGGCCCTGACTGACGACAGGCACGCGGATTACAGAATCCCCAAGAAGCTTGTCCAAATTTTCCTTTTCCCATAGGCCACTGTGTGAATCAGAGCTATCCTTAGAATTGATGCACAGAAGTAGAGGCTCTGCTTCCATAGCCTGTGTCTCCAGCCATTTTGATTGAAGCGCAGTAGCTGCCTTCGACATGTAGCGGATAACCGAATATTTTGAGGGCTTCAAATCGGAGATGAGCTGATAGCGCGGAATCGCGGCGCTCGTCATCTCAAAGGCCGGGTTCCGGGCGCGCGCCAGAAACTTTTTGTACGATTCGTTTTTGATTGCGCCGGGTTCCTGATCGCGAAGCTTCGTATAAGTTTCGTTCACTTCGTCTCGACGCCACGTCGGCATATAAGGAATCACGATGCCTTGATTGATATGAGCCTTCGTCAACGATTCCTCTTCGAAGATATAGGTCATAGTGGCGCACGCAAGCCGCGCATCGCGGATGCGTTCAATGCGATCCGCACGAATGAGCTGATCGGACACATCAATCAAGAGGGTGGCGTCCTTCGAGGCTGCATACTGGCTTATCTTACCTGCGAGTTCCCCGCGTTTCAGCAGATAGTACATCTGAGA
>NZ_JBXAYC010000029.1:0-672 GCF_056782095.1 Dellaglioa sp. CoH-56-MRSF-13
GTAGCAGTGCCGAACAGCGGAAAGCACTGGTCGAGCGTGTGCAGGGTACGGCCCGAACGCTGATGACCGAGGGAAAGGCACTCGTAGACGTGCTGGACCAGATCGTGAAGGACATAGATTCGGCATCTCACCATCTGCGCCACATGATCGATGTGTTGAAGTTGCTCGATGGATCGAAAGGTAAGGTGGTCTAAATAATGGAAGGATTCTTGGCACTGCTGCATCTGATATTAGCTGGGATTGGCTGGTATTTCTATGCGATCATTGGCATGATCTCGCTTGCTATTGGGGCGCTCGCGGGCGGCTTGTTCGGAGCGCTTGGATCATGTTTCGATGCAAGTCACCGTGAAATGCGCTGGGTCCTGCTCGGCGCGCTCTCCGGACTTGTCGTTACTTTTTATCTGTTCACTAACTACGCACCACACCCATGAGCCTAGACCTGAACAAGTTTTACGAATGGATGCGCCCAGAAATCGAGCCGGGTTTGTGGCAGCACTACAACCTGCATCAGTTTGGAGACAGCACTAACGAGATCACTGGACCCGTCGATTCGTGTGTACTACTACACAAGAAAGGCCGTGATCCAGAATTCATGGTGCTGCGCACAGATACCAAGGCAGTGTCCTACGGCACCTATCTGGTGTCGCTGCTGGGTAAATATTGGGTAGAGAA
>NZ_JBXAYC010000030.1:0-663 GCF_056782095.1 Dellaglioa sp. CoH-56-MRSF-13
GCAGCGCAAGACGTTAAGGCCGAGGCCTCGATTGCTGATGGCACGGCACAGGACGTTGATCGCGTGTTCAAGAAAGTGAAACGCTCGCTCTCCAAGCATGGCCACAAGCTGGGGGATGTGGTTCTCGTCGATCGGGGCCATGTTACCGAGGTCGGCCGTGGACACGGTGCTGTCGAAGGCCTGTTCATCATCGACAGCATTGGCGAAAAGGGCGTCACGCTGGCGCAGGAGCCCGGAACTCCGCTCAGTATCGCCAACGCCACGGATGGCGGCATTGCGCGTCTCAAGTCAGAAGGTCGTATCGTTCACAACGTCGATCCTGCGGCGCTAGTCAAGCCGAACAAGGCACAGAAGACGAGCCGTGGCACCGAATGGGATGCCGTAGACGTTCTCGAAGCACGCTACGGGCTCACGATTGGCGACGAGGTGGTCGATCGCCGCGCGGAGGGCGATCTTGGCAAGAAGATTGGCGGCGTGATGTTCTCGACGTATCCGGGCAGCACTGTCGGTGATGTGCTGGTCGTATACGGTAAGGTCAGCGGCGGAAAGTATGAGATCGCAGGTTTCGCAGACCCTCTGGACCTCACCCCAATCAATGTGGATGATCGCGAAACGCGTATTGCGCTGGGTGCCGTGGTAGTTCACAAGCTGATGGGCACCGGC
>NZ_JBXAYC010000031.1:0-638 GCF_056782095.1 Dellaglioa sp. CoH-56-MRSF-13
GATCGCCTTCACGTCGTCCAGCTCTTCGTTCAGGGCCAGCACCGCCACATCACGCTCGCGCAGATAGGACACCGCGCGGTGTGCGCGTGCATACCAATCGCACTTGGCTTTTACCATGTCGCCATCGTCAAACTGAAAGACATAGCCCTCCGCATCCTCCATGCTTTCGAGCGAAGCTAGCGCCTGCTCCAGCGTCATTTCGTGGATGCGGTTCGGAGCTACCGGTATACGTCGCTCATGAATCATGTTCCACACGTGGTGAAACGGATTCATCATCACATATTCGCCGGTCCTGTTGTCCCGAACGTGCAGCAGCGTGATGGACGGCCGATCGTAACGAACACCACCTGACTTTCAGGGTCCACGAATTCGAAGGTGGCCGTATGGTCCGAGGCCGCAACCACACGCGCAAAATCTGCGATGTTTTTGGGAACCTCGCGCTCGAACGCTCGAACCGTATCTGACGCGTACGACTTCTTCGAGCGCCACGCAAAGCCGTCGTCGTGCGAATACGAGGTGCTCACCATCGACCCATCGATCTTATCGTAGATGCCGGCAAGCTCACCACGCGCCGCGCGCTCCAGCAGCTTTTCGGGCATGAGTTCAGCTTTTTCACCCATGTTGAAAAACTTGTGAAG
>NZ_JBXAYC010000032.1:0-633 GCF_056782095.1 Dellaglioa sp. CoH-56-MRSF-13
CGTATCTCGTCATCGTGCGGATGGACGATCAATGCCTGCTGTGGTTGAGGTGCCACAGAATTCAAGAGGTCAGATGCCTTATTCTTTGGCAGTCCTGCATATTTCGCCACAAAGTCCGCCATCTTTATCGTGAGCGCGCGATCGATCATGCGTTCGAACTTGACGAGGGGTGCCGGGTCAATGGCAGTGCCAAGAGTTCGTTGTGCCACGTCAATGAATTGAGCGGTGGCCGCGTTAGCACTCAACGCCGTAGGTGCCCACTCACGTAGCAAATATTCGCGTAGTACGTGTATTCTGTCACCGAGTTCAGTAGGCAATTCTTCAGAGTACTGAATAACTCGGCTGTTGATCTCATCTTTATCGTGCGGAAGACTCTTCTCTTCTGAAATAGACTTCGATGCGTTGACTTCTTCAGCAAAACTTTGCGTCGGAGAATAGAAAAAACGCGAACGACGCACTGGTGGCGGGTTCGCGCTATCTTCAGATACAGGATCATGACCCTGCATCCGCATCATGGTCTCCACATGCGACATTGCCGTGCCGCCACTTCCGTTAGACGGCTTGGCCAATGTCGTAAGTGATAGAAGGAGGTCATCCGCCTGTTCCATTTCCTCGCGGGTCGCGAGAACAAGC
>NZ_JBXAYC010000033.1:0-621 GCF_056782095.1 Dellaglioa sp. CoH-56-MRSF-13
CGTTACCGTTGCGTTTTCGTTGGTCGTGAGTCGATTATTGCGTGACATGGTTTTGTCCTCAGCTTGTTAATCACGGATGATTAATAGTAACGGGGCCAAGCGGCCCCGTCAATAGTACCCGATTAAATTTTGTGGTTATTCGGGCTTCTGTTGCAACGCGAGCCGCGCGCAAATCTCGTTGTTCCGGCGCACCATGTGTTCCAGATACACAGTCATCACGTCGCCCACAATCCAAGGTTCCGGGAGTGCGGGAATCTCGCGCGCATATACCCAGAAAAGTGGCATCGGCTTATCGAACCCGAGCAGGGCCGCGACGGCTTCGGCGGTCTGGGGCGTCAATTGGTCATGCAGGGTTTTCGCGTTCATATTCGTTACTCCTTATCCATCATTGCGAGTCGCGACCGAATCCACGATAGACGCTCGCTCGTTGCGGTTTCAGTGAAAAACACCCAGCCCGCCCCGCGCGGTTCGCACGGCGTGCCGTTGATTGCACCATAAGCGGCGCACACGTCGGCGGGGCGGTTCGCATGCAAAAGCCTGTAGCCGTAGACGGTACAGGCCGCGCCGCTTGCGTCAGGGCCGCGAGCCCATAGCAGGGCCTTACGGGCTTCTGTCGTGACA
>NZ_JBXAYC010000034.1:0-606 GCF_056782095.1 Dellaglioa sp. CoH-56-MRSF-13
TCTGAGCAATCTTACACACTACGTATTTACTACCACGATCGCGGCTTGTGCTAACACACTACCCAGCGTGTCACCGCAAACCACAATCTACTTCAAAACTCAGAAGGGTGCAAAATTATACACTCTTCCGAAATCGTGTCAAGCATTTTCTACAACTTTTCACTCATCATCCGAGCTTGCGGCGCGACCACGGCGCAGCTTCGGGGGTGCCTGAACATTCTGGAATGCAGCAGGCAGGAAGCGTGCGGCACGCTTGAACATACGTGCAACCGGATCAAGCTTCGTGAGTTCAACACTCTTTACCACACCGGACTTCAGCTTCACATCTTGCGAAACGGACACGACGCGCACCGCAAGTGCGCCAGTGTCTTTCTTCTTGTTGGCGCGAAGCACCAGCTTGAAGGTTTTGTTGGCCGGGAGACGCATGCTACCCTTTACGCCTTCTGCGCGATCAGCGGCCTTTGCCGGGAACTTCTTGTCGTTCGTGGGTTTGAATGTGACGGCAGCGAGCCGTGCCTGAATCGCGAGAAGAGTGCGCATGTCGTAAGCCGCAAGATTGCGCTTTTTCTTGTCTTCTGCTTCTGGGTTGTAGCGTCCGATGTAGCG
>NZ_JBXAYC010000035.1:0-605 GCF_056782095.1 Dellaglioa sp. CoH-56-MRSF-13
GTGCCGACCATGGTCCGCTACCATCCCGTGGATTACGAGGAAGGTGGCACATTTATCGAAGACGGCAGCGGCAAAGATGTCGAATATGCCGAAGACTACCCGGATGCGGAGCCAGAATGAACCTGCATGATGAACTATCACTCGACCTGATTCGAGGGGCGGCAAAATTTCGAGGATACCTGTATCGAGATCACGTGGTACGCGACGCTGTAGCCGTCCAGATTTTCGACGGTCGCGATTATCGGTACTACAATCCGCTGGATATCACAAATCCAGACTTCTGGGACTTCGTGAATGCGTGCACGGGCTTGACGTTGGCTGTTAAGAATTCTGGTGTTGACATTACGTACGTCGAATACCCCGACAAGGCGGGAAAGCGGTGTTCGGTGTTGAAGACTGCCGTGTCCGATACACTGGGCCGCGTTATCGTCAAACTTGTGCTGGATGAATAATGAACGAATGTAAACCCGGTGGCTGTTCCTCGCTTGGGTGCGAAGGTGGCCACTACTGTTTCAATGAAGACGGCACCGCAAAGCCGATGCCTGAAGGAATAACCCAAGATATGCTGAACCGATTTGGTTTTGGCAAAGGAAACAAGATGAATG
>NZ_JBXAYC010000036.1:0-586 GCF_056782095.1 Dellaglioa sp. CoH-56-MRSF-13
GAGTGCGGTTCTCGAACAGGTGCACGCGATTGCCAAGCTCGCATTCGACGAGGTTGCTGTCATCTGGGATGAATCGGAGTCCGAACTTGAGGTTCGCATCTTGTCCGGGCTGCTCGACATGAGCATCTTCCTGCCATGTGAGCGGGCCGGTGACATCCTGCGACTCGGGAGCGAAAATGACTAAGGTGATCAGTGAACTGGGGCACAGGGTACTCGACATGGAACGCACGTACCCGGTGCAGGCGGTGGCCGAGACACAGGATCGGGCGCGGGACTTGGCGGTCGGCCTCGCGCATCTCAGGGTGTGTGCACAGGGCATCCCAATGCGCATGTGGTCCACGTGGGGCACCGATGATTCAGGCAACCCGCTGTTCTACTCAGTTCACGTCGAGGGCTATGGCGCACCTATTCAGGTGTTTGTCGAGGACGCTGAGGAAGGAGAATATATGCCACTCGCGTCGCTTACCGGCATCCTGAACGACGTGTATGCAATGGGCTACAACAAACATGAAGGGCTGAGTGCGGAGCTTTTCTGATGAGAGAGACACGCATGCAATGGGAAGACGACGAGATGGTGACTGAGCAC
>NZ_JBXAYC010000037.1:0-574 GCF_056782095.1 Dellaglioa sp. CoH-56-MRSF-13
AGTTCACAAAGGGCTTATTATAACCCGCATGGCTTTGTCTTGTCGAGCAATAAAAGCTGGTGACTCGTACCTGCAACTTGTCAATGATTCGATTTGACATAGCTTAGCGTTTTCTCCACGAGATTGACCACTTCCTTAGGAAGCTTCAGCCCAACCAGATGCCACGAAACGGCCTCGGCCAGCGTCTCCTTGAAGTTCTTCGTCGCGTACTCGGTAATCAGCGGATCGAGATCGGTACGGGTCACCCCACGCACCGGCCACACGGCCCGGATGTCGTCACCATAGTCAGCTTCGAACAGAAGATCGAGTTCTGCAAGAGAGATTTTCGATTGCGCCTTGATCGCCTTCAGAATCCACTTGAAGGCTTCCGCATCATCCTCACCGAGCTGGCCACGGAAGTCCGAGGGGCGCGATTCCTGCCCCAGCAGATCATCGAGTAGTCGCTGACTGTCTTCCTTTTTAACGGTCGTGACCTTGATGCTCTTGTTATAGAGCCGCACCCACGAACCTTCCAGCTTGGAGCCCGACAAGAACTCGAAATGCAGGTGGTGCGAAAGTTCGTGAAGGATACAGT
>NZ_JBXAYC010000038.1:0-286 GCF_056782095.1 Dellaglioa sp. CoH-56-MRSF-13
GTTGCCCGAGAGCTGCGTCACATCTGGCGTGTAGCACGAAGGCGCGACGGCACCGGCTTTGATACCCTCTTCACCGCACGGTTTCTCGTGGTAGCTGTGGCGATGCGCCTTAAAATGCAAGCAGTCGCCACAACGGTAGCTGTCTACCATCGCCTTGGGCAATGCTTGTGTCAGCAAGTCTTTCTTTTGCACGTCCTTTCCTTTTGTGGCGTTGACAGAGCGGGCCCCAAGGACCCGAATACGACTAGGTTACACTAGATCGAAATAACTGTCAAGCGCCAACAAT
>NZ_JBXAYC010000038.1:309-572 GCF_056782095.1 Dellaglioa sp. CoH-56-MRSF-13
CATGAGCACCATATCGTGGGGCATCGCGAACTCTTCGAGCGGAGCGAACACCTTGTGGTGGCCAAGGTAGGGCGTCAGCATCACACCAGTTTGACCGCCGGGACCCGCGCCCGGAAACGTCTCCAGAATGTACGGCTTGTCGAGCCCGAGATGCGTTTCGTTTTCGCCTTTGTAGCGGGCGATAACCGTCTGCCCATTACGCAGGTGGGCGGCAATAACAGGTTGCTGCGTGGTTTCAGCTTGCACCGAAATTTCTCCTATAC
>NZ_JBXAYC010000039.1:0-299 GCF_056782095.1 Dellaglioa sp. CoH-56-MRSF-13
CACCTATGCTGATGATCGCACCAGTGTTGTCGAGAGTGTAAAACTTTCGGTCCGGGAAGTTTATGGACAACTGTCCCTGAAGAAGCTGAGCCGTAGTTGGCCGGGCACCCGCCGTTATCAGGCGCGGGTGCTGAACAGGAATGTTCGCTGTTGTCATTTTGTTTTCCTAATTAACCTATCACGCCACCATCTATGACAAGAGCCGTGATATACGAAAGCGGAATTGCATCGCTCGGATTGACTGGCGTAGCAATACCGTTGAGCACCTGTGATCCCATGTTCAGCGGGCCCGTCATAGT
>NZ_JBXAYC010000039.1:309-556 GCF_056782095.1 Dellaglioa sp. CoH-56-MRSF-13
CGACTGGAACAGCGTTCGCGTTCGCGGCCTTCAATGACACGTTGCCGCTTCCGTTCGGGCTGATGCCGTTGACCGTGGATACAGTGCCTGCCGGAATCGCGGCGGTGACCGTGATTAGTCCGTTTGCTTCGGAGAGCGTAACGTTTTGACCAGCCACTAGCGACTTGATGATCGCTGAGTTTGCGGGAGGGTTAGACTCAACCAGAATAACGGCACCTGAACCAGTTTGACCCGTGACCGACGTGAT
>NZ_JBXAYC010000040.1:0-554 GCF_056782095.1 Dellaglioa sp. CoH-56-MRSF-13
ATCTAGCATTCCCATCCGGTCTGTACACATGTTACTGGAACGGGCCGTTCGGCAACCCGCACAACACGCCAGCCGATCAGGGCATTCCCGGTACAGGCACTTCGTTCCACCTCCTGCAGATTTGTCCTGAGCGCGGAGGTGGAACAGGTGGCGGTTCGGTGACCCAAATGTGGTATCCAATTGGACAGGGAGACGGTGGTCCTCCGGTATGCTGGCGTGTCTGCTCTTCGGGCTCTTGGGGTCCTTGGTACCAGCTGAGCATTATCGGTAAGGCTGGTGGAGGTATGTCGCTCAATGTTATCGACAACTCCATAACGTCGGGCACAGGAACGTTCACGTGGACCGGTTCGAGTGCGCCTGCGGGCTTCGGCCAACCGCTGACTAAATCAGGCTTCATGCATCTGTGGGTTATCGATGATAACGCCAACACCACCACGGTACGCCACAATGGCAACATCGTATCGGAGAACACAAAGAACGGTGGTTCTGGTTACGGGCGTCGTCACCATGACTTCGTAGCATTCAACGCGGGTGACACTGTTCAGTGGATAACG
>NZ_JBXAYC010000041.1:0-553 GCF_056782095.1 Dellaglioa sp. CoH-56-MRSF-13
AGCGTTGCGCTGGAGATCATTGCCCAGACAACTTTGAATCCAGCAAAGCCGATGACAACAATAACTTGGTTCACGCCAAGCTAAGGAAATAAAATGACCTTGAAATACATGCAAGGGTTTGAGACGGTTCGTGACGATTCAGACCTTAGAACACAGGGATGGTCCCCAACCCCTGCTGCGCCGACACGTAAGACAACCGTAGCGATTCCTAGTGGAACTGGCGTAAACGGTTTCTCATTGCGTCCCATAGGTGCATTCCAGTCAATGTCATATTCAACGGCTGCATGGGGAGCGGCAGCAGATCAAACATTTGGATATCTAAACACAGGCATCACAGTCAATCAGGCTTGGCAAGCTGGTGGTATCACACTAGGATTCGGCGCGAGATTCAACACGGGGACAACGTTGTACTACGGAGCAGCAAAAGCAACAAATCCGGTGTACGACGGATCGACCTATTGGGCTACTATGTCAGGCGGTAGCCCCGGTATTGCTCAGTCGGCCGATTTAACTACCTGGACCCCGATTCCTAAGCAGTTGTCCACTGTGGCGG
>NZ_JBXAYC010000042.1:0-543 GCF_056782095.1 Dellaglioa sp. CoH-56-MRSF-13
ACATGAACTTCAGCAATCGCGGGTTCGGTGCCAAGTCCTTCGATATTCAGTACCGGCAGCGGCGGTTGCGTGTCATGCACAATTCTGTTGTGGTCCGATGGGAATTGGAATATGATCTGGAGTCCGGCGCGGTCGCGTTCGATGGATCGGACTCGACGCTTGTCCATGCTCAAGAATATTTGTACGGGAAACTCTGATGGAAGAAATCAAGGGCGGCGGCCGACGCCGAGTTGCGGCAAAGAAAGTGGCACCCAAATACGATCCGGCCAATGACATTGCAAATGAGGTGGCTCCGGAAGACGGGGCTAAGCCCACAAGTGCTACTAAAGCGGCGGCTATACCCAAGACCATTGAGGCCAAGCGTGCGCCGCAGCTGCTGTCCGTGGTTCCGGGGTGGGTCTGGAAATGCGGTAAGTTTCGGTGGATGCCTCAGGACTTCGGGACCGAGAACGAGCGCATGAAAGAACGCGTGATCGACTCGTCGAAGCAGGATCAGAGCATTGGTATGTTTCTGGACGACCCGACGACGCCCATGCTCTACTG
>NZ_JBXAYC010000043.1:0-539 GCF_056782095.1 Dellaglioa sp. CoH-56-MRSF-13
GAATCCGTGTGAAGACCCCATCCAGTTTATGGATTGTTGGCTGGAGGGCCGGTTCGACGTGTGTCGCAAAGAATGGCCTGAGGTTCCAGAATCGTGTTATCCGGGCACCACGGACGAAGCGGTTGACCTGCGGGCACAGGCAGAAGCCGCGATCGGCCCTGACGATGAGTCGTATTTCGAATACGAGGATATGATTGCGGCGTACGAAGCGGGCTACGCACACGGCGTGAGCAGCCGATGAAGGTCCGGCGCATCACAAAGACGCGCGAGCCCAATTATATGCAGCGTCGCATGTGGGCAGAGGACCGTGTGTGGTATAGGGTGCTCAGAGAAATAGAGCCGGACATCCAAGCTCACTGGAATGAACTCATCAACGCACCTAAGCTAACGGCCGCTGTGGATTTGGTGCTGCCCCACGTCGTTGGTACCGATGATTCACGCAGCATCGAATTCTCGAAGCCGGGACTGGCGACTGTGAAGCTGGGTGCTGATATTCCGGTGCGCGCCTCATCCTCCATGATTGAGGGAATGACGGCTAG
>NZ_JBXAYC010000044.1:0-527 GCF_056782095.1 Dellaglioa sp. CoH-56-MRSF-13
GTGCACTGCTTTCCTTTTTCTTACTTGCGAACCTCAGATTTCCTGTATTACGAGTTTTCTTCGTGCCACTCATCGTGTTCTTCGCGCCAACGCCGAAGCTCTTTCTTCATCATGAGGCGCACACCTCTTGCCGCCTCTTCGTACAGTGCGGCGCGCGCCTCTTTCACTGTGTCCCCGGCCTCAAGTTCGGCATCCATGCTAAAGCTGACCGAAACAGGCTCGTAGGTAACGGCCTGAACCGTCTTGCTCAGGTTTACTGAGATTCGTGTCACTTTCATTGGTAATTCGTTCTCCGAATTTCACGCAAGATCATGCGCAGGTTTTCCTTGTAAGGCTTCGCGGTCAGGGCTCGACGCTTCTTAGCGCGATTGATGATGCGACGCGCCACTTCCCATTCTGCTCGCGAGTACTCCGGGCACGTGTGATTGGTCTTGTCAAAATCGCACCACGCGAAAAAATGGCGAACGAATCCGGATCGATTCATCTGGGCTCGCATAAAATCAGCCATCGCAACACCCAGCTCACGG
>NZ_JBXAYC010000045.1:0-520 GCF_056782095.1 Dellaglioa sp. CoH-56-MRSF-13
TCCCAAGGTACCGAAACGTTAGTCACCGTTGCCGCACCCGTTTGCACGGTAGCTGCCGAGTAAAAGACGTTTGCGAAGCCTTGTTGATATGCCATGTTATTTCTCGCTATCAATTGATTGCAGACGTTGTGCTGCGTTCAGCCCGGTGTCGAGTGCCGGACCATCATGAGGGATTCCGTTAGTTGTGGTAAACAACGCGGGAATGGCGTCGGCAGTTTCTTTTCGCTTCTCGTTTTGTTTTTGTTGCTTATCCTTCTGGTCGCGGTAGCCGTACGCATTGTCTAGGGCACGCTTCGCATCGTACAACCGCGACTTGTCCGCCCCCTGAAGATCGCGCCCCTTTCGATTGATGAAGCCGTTCAGCTTTGAGCTTGCTTCACCGAAATCTGTAGAGTGCTGTTTGAGCTGGCGGGCTATCTCAGATGGGCTCTGTGTGAACGTTCCTTTCGGAATTTCGGAGCCTGCACGTCGGCCTTTGCCGCGATAGCTGTCTTCCATGCGCTTTTGCCACGTACGATCC
>NZ_JBXAYC010000046.1:0-517 GCF_056782095.1 Dellaglioa sp. CoH-56-MRSF-13
TCAATCAATTCGTCACGAACATCTAGCGGAAGACTCTTCTTGGGTATTAGAAAAGACTCCCGCGCATGCACCGTGATCGGCTTTACTTCAGCCATCCGGCACTCCTTTGTATTACTGTTTCTTCGTGATCGTCAATTCGATCGCTTCCGCACGCTCCAACTTCTTGATGCCCGCGATGTTGCGATTCAGAAAGCGAATGGATTGCCGGTGGCCAGTGGCCGTAGAATTCCAAGCCGTAAGCTCAAACTTCAGTCGGGTCCACGCTTCGACCACGATAGGGTTTTTGCTTTCGGCCATAGAGCCAAGAAGCATGGCCAGCGCAAGCGCCGCACCGTCTTCGACATGGATCGTCAAACGCGGTCGCGTGTCCACTTCGTAAAGCACGAACTTCAATACGGGCTCCAGATTCAAACCCGGTTGATTGATCGTGAGTCGCGCTCTCGGGCTCATCGACGTATCGCTGATAAGCGAAGCATGCACCTCACCCGTATCGTCATCTGGTCATGCGCTGTAATGT
>NZ_JBXAYC010000047.1:0-511 GCF_056782095.1 Dellaglioa sp. CoH-56-MRSF-13
GCTCTGTTCTTTCTCAAGCTCTGCGAGGCGGACTTCTGCACGGGTTTGCGCGGCCCACGCCTTTCGGTAGGCCTCATACTGTGCGTGCTGCTTCAGCTTCTGCTGAGCGGCCTTGAGGCGTTTCTTGAGCGTTGCCGGGTCCTTAATCTTCACCGCCTGCCCGCAAGACTCGCACTTGCCCTCTGCGAACTTCTCTGCATGTTCGAGCTGATGCTCATAGACCCGAACCAAGGTTTCCAGATCAGCTTCTTCCTCTTCATCTCGGCCGCAAGCTCTCTGCCGTTCTCTTCGATCAGGTTCTGCGTGACCTCACTCAGCTCTGCATACGCCTCGTTGTATCGGGCGTTATTCTTTTTATACTGCTCGTATTCTTCGGCTTCCTCAATATTAGCGGCCGTCGTATCGAACTCGTATTTTATCTGCTTCACGTGATCGATGAACGATTCTTCCGTAATCTCATCCCCAATTGCGCCTTGCAGGATTTTGACTTGATCGCCCATTGACTCGGAGA
>NZ_JBXAYC010000048.1:0-507 GCF_056782095.1 Dellaglioa sp. CoH-56-MRSF-13
CTCCATATACAGTACTCATACAGCGTGAGAGCGCGACGGACCCAATCTCGGTGTCCGCAACTATGCCCGAGACCTTTTCTATGGACTCGGGTGCTGCATACGAACAGCCTATGCCACAGTCTTTGTCAACAACTAAGGCACTCGATACAGCCGCAGCTGCGGTTGGTGTGCGTCTTGCGGTTCAGGCCATGAGCGCGCAGCTATGGGCCGGTAATACCGAAACGAACTTGAGCCTAGAGCTTCAGTTCCATACGGAAACTGATCCCGTTACAGATGTTCGGACTCCTATCGTTAACCTTTTGAAGTTGACGATGCCTAGTACTGGCAAGTATGGGTTTCTGGAAAGCCCCGGCCCTTCGATCGACTTCGGAGATTCAGCGGCCTCCATAGCCAAGGACGCGGGTACCAATATAGGAACTTCTATTGGGTCAGTCGTCAATGGTGTGCTTGGCAGTGATAACGTAACCAATTTCCTGAGGGCTGTAGGCATAACGCCAAAGGCAGGGT
>NZ_JBXAYC010000049.1:0-501 GCF_056782095.1 Dellaglioa sp. CoH-56-MRSF-13
GAGGATGACGACGATGACATGGGACTAACCGTTAGTCGAAAGCGTCGAGAGGTAGTGACCGTTGATGAGGACGGCTCACGAATCTCGCGCCTCAAATCAGGCTCTCTTAACTCGATTCTGGGCGACGATGCCGAGAACATACAGCAGCTCTTGGAGGTCGGTGATTCTGATTCGGCAGCATCCGTGATTCAGAAGCGCGCTCTTCAAACCTGTATTGATCTTGTTGCCGAAGTCGAAAACGGGATTCGCGAATCGAAGGGACGCTATGGTGTTCACTCGTTCAACAACCTGATGATGACTATTCGGGAACTTGTGACGGACATGCAGCAAACTCGGGATCGAGGTGCTATTGGTGTCACTATCAGCGAATCGGTTTTGCGGCCCATGATGCGTGATCTGGCTATGCTTGTCATGAACGAGACTATGACGATCATGGCCGCTGCAAAAGGCAGTATGAGCGTTGACGAGTTTAAAGACTTTCGTAAAGAAGTAGATGATAGT
>NZ_JBXAYC010000050.1:0-495 GCF_056782095.1 Dellaglioa sp. CoH-56-MRSF-13
GGGCGCGCCCCACGACCGCGTTTCCAGCCCCCACCGGATCGACATTTATTGAGCCCCCGGAGACTCCTAGAATACGGTTACGTGTGTACATTGTGTTGTCCTTACTGAATGCGTTTGTTCATTTTGAATCGTGTCATATCGGCACCACGATAGGCCATGCGAATAGCCACATTTGCCATGATCGCGGGATCAATTTCGCGATACGTAGCACTCTTAACCATTCGTATAGTCGTTCTGGGAATGTTGTATTTCTTGTCTTTGAAGTACCGAACGACAAATACCCCGACCTCCGGTGGGAGGCGGGGTTTAATTTTTTCATACGTGGCAGCACCGCATGCAAAGTACATGCGATTGCAAAATGGCAGATACTTCCGCCACTTGCCTTTGTCATTATCGACTTTGAAGTCAGCCCATGAGGATTTGACTTCTACCATGACGATTTCGTTTTTGACGTGCACCGCCATTATGTCGGCACGTAGAGAACCGCCTTTATTG
>NZ_JBXAYC010000051.1:0-490 GCF_056782095.1 Dellaglioa sp. CoH-56-MRSF-13
GTATAGCGTGATTATGTCCAGCAACATGGAGAACGCAGAACAGCGCGGGGCTCGGGTGCTGACACCGTTCGAGGGCAAGCCCGAGCCAATCTGGCGTATCTTCTTGGACGACAGCAACGTGTATCGCAGGTGTTTGGCTAACGAGTGGTGGGGCTGCTTGAGCCCGCGATTCAAACCCATCATCTCGGATAAGGACCTGAAGATATTGAAGGACTATCTGAAGCAAACAAGCAACAGGTCTAGCTTCAATGATGGTCCTGTTGACTTCTAGGAGAATTCATGAAGGTCAGTAGAGTGAAGAAACGCATGCGTCAGGTACTAGATGCGCGACGCGCATGGAAACGTATGTACTGCGAAGCAACGTTCGAGTTCCTGTATAATGCGCGACCAAACCGCAAATTCGGCACCACCAGTAGTGCACATGGTGCCCGCGTAATCGACCGAATCACAGGAGGCGTGTGGCCGCCCTACGAGAAGTTCGACATTCCAG
>NZ_JBXAYC010000052.1:0-490 GCF_056782095.1 Dellaglioa sp. CoH-56-MRSF-13
CTTTGACGATCATCCCGCGCTCGATTCGTTCTATTCGTTCCTGTACGAGCATAACAGCGCGCTACGGCTTACGGGCTGGCCGATGAAAATCGAGGGCCCGGACGAACCGACACTTACCGACTGGTAAGCGCATCATCCCGTACACAACCGCTAGGTGTTTCTACCTAGCGGCTTTTTGCGTTTCCGCTTGCGCAACGCAAAAATCACGTGTATAGTTCATTCCATCAGCTAACCAAATGAAGGGGAACAGCATGAAAGTAGGCGACAAGGTTCGGGTAATCCGCACGGAACAAAGCTTTTACAATCGCGTCCAATGGTGGCCGGAACAGGGCATGACGGGCACTGTTGAGGCCGTCCACAAAAACGGGTCGGTTCGCGTGGCATGCGACCAATTGCGCAACCAGTCGTCAGACGGCCGTATCTCCAAAACGTTCCGGCCGCTCGATATGGTGTTTGAGGTCATCAAGTAACGATCCGCAGGGGCCTGAAT
>NZ_JBXAYC010000053.1:0-490 GCF_056782095.1 Dellaglioa sp. CoH-56-MRSF-13
CTGCCCGTACCATGGAGAATCGAATCCCAGCGCTGGGATTTGGATCGATGGACCCGGCACCGGAAAGTTCAGATGCTTCGCAAGCGGCACAAGCGCACCGTGGGATGAAGTGGCACCCAAGCTCGGGCTCCAGCCTTTCTATAGTGGGCCCCCGCGTCAGGAGAATACCAGCAACTTGCTGATGAGCAGACTCAAGGAGGTTGAGTCTTTGTCGGCAGTAGAATCGATGGAACAGCGCGACTACGTTGAGGAACGTCTCAAGTTCTCGCGCCTACCTGCTGATAAAAAGTGGCGCTCTATACCCACGAACTTGCTACTCGAATTGGGCGGCAAGATGTGTGTCAAATGGCTCGACGACTACGATACGTGGTCGAAGACGAAGTTCATCTACCTGCCGGTAATGGTGCGTGGTGAGCAGAAGGGGTACTTTCGCGCGCGTTTGCGTAAAGACGATAGCGATCGTAATTTGCCGTCGTATTTGCTGGCACCG
>NZ_JBXAYC010000054.1:0-478 GCF_056782095.1 Dellaglioa sp. CoH-56-MRSF-13
ATGTATCGTGCAGCCCCGCGATCACGAACTGGTTGATCAGCGCCTGACGGAATTCGCGGCTCTTTTTCCACGCCTCCGGCTGTTCCGACATGCGATCGTACAGCCAAACTTCGGCATTGAGGCACAGCCCCATACGGTCCATGAAGCTAGCGTGCTCCGGACACCCATCTTCGATCCAGCGGAGGATTTCACGGTGGAAGAGAATCAGATCGTCAGTCATTTTCGGCTCCTGAAATATAGAAAGCCCAGTATAGTTCTATACTGGGCTGCGGTCAACAATTATTTCGAAGTCGGGAGTACGCGTAGGGCACGCTCCAATCGGTCGATCAGGTCTCGGGCCGCGCCGTCCGTGAGATAGGTAACGGCCGTTGACTTTCCTTCCACTCCGAACTGGATTTCCAGATGCACGATCGGCGTATCACAATCGTAGCGTTCTGCGCTAACCTTAAACTGGTTATGCTTCCACATAGAATAACCA
>NZ_JBXAYC010000055.1:0-475 GCF_056782095.1 Dellaglioa sp. CoH-56-MRSF-13
GATGATCGAACAGCGACTGGTAGAACGCGACCGATGCGTCGGCGGCCAGCAGCGAGTGCCACTTCTGGTATCGACCGTCGAACATCATTTCGGGCAGCATCGTTTCCGTCGTGCCATTCGTACGCCAGACCGGGGCATTGCGCCAGTACAGCGTGATCTCGTCGCTCTGCGTGTACCCCAGATCAGCCTGAAATTCGTCAACAAGTGCCTTCGTCGTATCGATCATGCACTGCATGAATCGCTTGTCGTACGGACGATCCAGACCGCGCGTGAACGTGTGGAACGCACGGCCGTCGAGCCGCGCCAGAATAGGAAGGCCGGGCATCATGGAGCGCCCCGCTTCTTCCATTTCGAAGCGCTTCATCCGGTCACCAACCGGGTCCTTAATCTTCTTTCCCATCAACTCTCCCCTGTCTTTGTGCGCCCTTCAGCATTCCCAGCTTCGCACCGATCACAACCCGCTCCACCGTTATAA
>NZ_JBXAYC010000056.1:0-474 GCF_056782095.1 Dellaglioa sp. CoH-56-MRSF-13
CATGTCCTTACCGACGCGGTTATCAGGCTTCTGAATGCCCAACTTATCCATAGCCCAATCTATGGTGTCCGACGCGGCCTTGGACACGACGCTCCATGCCTCCGTGAACACCTTGACTACGTTATCCCATGTCAGGTATTTGTCCATAAGTGCACCCATCTCTTTGTAGAGTTCTGGGTCAAGAACCATGGACGCCAATAGTGGGCCTAGGCGCTTAAGCCACGAAAGCCATGAGGGGTCCTCATTTCTTTGTTTGCGCGCCTTCTTGCCAAGATCGGAACCCATCCAGTTGCGGAACGATCTCCACCATATATCCGCGCGGTCCTCTTCGTTGGGATCGCCCTGAACGCCTCCCTCGTGTGCGTCACCCGTATGGCCGCGACTGCCGCTCAAGAAATCGTATAGCTTCTTGTATAGCGCAGTCTGATCAGCAGCTGCCTTCTCAATCGCGGACTCTGCACTGTTGCTCAGCTT
>NZ_JBXAYC010000057.1:0-470 GCF_056782095.1 Dellaglioa sp. CoH-56-MRSF-13
ACGGCACCAAGTTCCCGCTCGTTCATGACGAAAGCCGAGTGCTCGATGTGTGGGTCGCAGAGGCCTGTGCGTGGCTCCGTGATCGCGGTATCGTCCAATACTCGTGGTGCTTTGCCCACGGCCGTGCCAAGGATGGTGAACGTATCAGCCCCGTCTTTTACTTCCGAACTCGTTTCGAAGCACTGCAATTTACGTGGCGTTTTTCTGGTGAACTGATCAAGGAGAAAGAGTGATGTTGACCCTGCAACACATCGCAAACCAGCCTGTGGCCGATTTTGACTCTCGTGTCGTGGCCTTTGTTTTCGACCTAGCGCGCTGCGGTATCAACGCCAAGACTATTCACGCGCAGGCACATGCTGAATTCGAAGACACCATCAGCGCTGCCCTGATCGAGAACAGCATCCGAGAGGCGGTGCGCCGTATGGCCCGGCAACACCTGTGAAGCCCGTTGACAGGTATGACGTGATCCT
>NZ_JBXAYC010000058.1:0-470 GCF_056782095.1 Dellaglioa sp. CoH-56-MRSF-13
GGTCGCAACGATGCACGCGTCGAGGCCGAAACGTGCTCTGATGAACAGTGGATCGCGGAGCACGGCACACGTCTCGCCCGGCCCCTGAACATCGATGGCTACGATTTGGCTGATCGCGATGCGCAGATTGCGGATTTGCTGAAGCGGTCAGCACTGATTCCCATGCACGGTCGAATCGACGCGAAGGCCACGGTTCTGGGCATTATGCGATACGTAACGCGTAACTGGAACATGGAATTCGAGCACTACATGGGCACTCCCATGTATGCCCTGCTCTCGGTTCGTGAGTTTGATGAGCTGAAGACGATTCTAGACGAACAACACAACATTATCCTCGGGGCCCAGCTCAACGACGGCATTTCGCTTCGGGACTTCATTGCCACGTTTCAGGCGCGGCTCGATGGGAATTCGGCATCCATCATCCGGACCGTGAAGCTGGCAGGTGATGAGGCGGAACGCGTAAAGGACGG
>NZ_JBXAYC010000059.1:0-461 GCF_056782095.1 Dellaglioa sp. CoH-56-MRSF-13
GCCACGACAAATAAGTAGTGTCGCTACCAGTGGTCCCGGTTGCTGTGGTCACAGTAGCGCCGTTACTGAACATGTACCATCGATCGGCCACGAATGTGGCTATAGCACCAGACGCAGGATTACCATATTGATTTAGACGGAACCTGCCATTGATCAACTTGTTCTTGGTGGCACCCAGTGTGAAGTTGCCTGTGCTGTCCGGGCTCACGCCATTGATTGTCTTGACAAGCTGGTTCGTGGTATTGGTTGATGTGTAGGCATTTGCTGTTACTGCGGCGCTGGCCAGAAGTCGCACATTACCCAGTGCATCAAGCGTGTATAGATTTGCATCAGACGTGTTGATAGCGAGTTGGCCCGCTACCAAATTACCAGCAGCGGGCGGCAAGCCCGCTGTCGTATTACGGATATGTTTTATGACAGCGGTCATTAGTACACCTCTATTATACGCCTGTGTACGTGCC
>NZ_JBXAYC010000060.1:0-457 GCF_056782095.1 Dellaglioa sp. CoH-56-MRSF-13
TCTGGGGTCTCGTCGATATCGACGATAGCCATGTCATCTTCACCCGGAGCTTCTTCGAGAATTTCGGCGTCCGGAACTTCGTCTGGGTCCGGAATCGTGACGCCGGGCTCATCAACCGCGTCGTCGAATTCGTCAACGGTATCCGGAGCCGCAGCCGGAATTTCGGCGCTCATATTCGGCGCGTCTTCGATTTCGCGAGTCGGTTCGACCAGAGGCTCAGCCGGGTTCATGCCAGCGGGCTTTTCGAATTCCGTGCCGCTCGGATTGCCCGGGCTCGTTTCGCCCTTATCGTGCGGAACATCACCAACCGTAATGTAACCAGCAGTCGGGTCTTCATCGTTCGGCAGCGTCTGCGTTGCGTGTTGACCTTCGCCAACCGGCTTCAGCCCTTCATGCTGCTCACCTTCTGCGCTGTGAACTTCGACTTCGCGTTCGGCGTCGTCAAATGCCTTTTCCG
>NZ_JBXAYC010000061.1:0-453 GCF_056782095.1 Dellaglioa sp. CoH-56-MRSF-13
GCTAATAGCATTGGCGTTCAATCTGCTACTCATGCTCGCTATGGCAGTTGGCGGTTGGGTTGTGGCGTGGTTTGCCACACGAAAAGATACCGAACTTGTAGGGGCTGCACCGAAGGCTATTGCTGGGTTTATGGCAGGCGCTGTGGCAGTTTGTGTTCTTGGCATGATCCTCAAGGACTGCATGCGCGCAAAGGGAGTTTTGTAATGGCTGAAGAATCTGATCTCGAACTATTCTTGTCCGACATCAAAGAAGACCCTAACTACAAGAAGTTTCGGCTCGTGGTCAAGGGCGTGCGCGAGAAGCTGAAGATCGAGCGTGATCAGGCCGAAGCCATGGGCCTGATGGCCAACCGCACATCGCGGTCGCTGCACGGGCGTAAGCAGTTCAGCCCGAAGTCGCTTCTCGAAGCCACGTCCAACGACCTGAGCGCGCGTGCCCGGCTAGTTGAGATT
>NZ_JBXAYC010000062.1:0-443 GCF_056782095.1 Dellaglioa sp. CoH-56-MRSF-13
CTTACGACGTTCATCACCAACTGGTTCAAGAGTGCTAGGTCCGAAGTTGCAGAGATGTCGAAGGATCAGGGTGATCAGTCGTACGAAGCACTGGTCGAAGAAATGGGCGATGCATCGTCAGATGTGCTTGGGTCGACTGGCCCCGAGATAGACGGAGAGATGCAGGATCACATAGCCTATATCTCGAAACAGATTGATCGTCAGGGCTACGTGCGTGCCGCACTCGGGATACCGGAGAGGCTGACTAAAGAGCAGATTCAAATGCTGAACGAGTTCGTCGTTGTTATGGAGGACTAAATGGGACACCCCCTTGAGGTGAGCGTGGCGGCTCTAAATGCACTCGTCGCGGATTATGCACTACGCACACAACAGGCAGAGCTTCTGACCAGTCGCCTTATCGATAGCAACCTCGATGACGCGGCCAAGATCGCGTTGTTCGAAGC
>NZ_JBXAYC010000063.1:0-438 GCF_056782095.1 Dellaglioa sp. CoH-56-MRSF-13
TCCTTGAGGTTGGTACTCGCGACGACCCTTTTCCCAATTGCAGGGCCCACACATCGTGGTCATGTTGTGAAGCGCGTCCGCCCCACCGTTATGGCGGCTAATCGTATGATCGTGCGTAAATATCACGTCTTTGCCATTGACGGTACCCCACATATTCATATGGAACGGACCGTCGCCGCCTTTCTTCGAATACGTGCGCTCGATCGCGAAGTATGAGGCTTCGGCACCACACGCGCTGCACGTCGTTCCGTGCTTAGCAAAGCAGCGCAGGCGCTTGCTCGTGGTATGCACGAACAGCCCCGGTGCAACTTCCGAGCGAAGCTCCTTTTCGCGAAGACCCATGTCGGCGCGAATCGCACGAAGTCCCGTTTCGAGATCGAGGGTTGCTGCACGCTCGTAGCGGCCTTGGTCACTGATGATGGTAGTCAGGTTCATATG
>NZ_JBXAYC010000064.1:0-434 GCF_056782095.1 Dellaglioa sp. CoH-56-MRSF-13
CACAAATCGACTTCTGGTTGAACGGCGCAGTTCCTTGGCACTACCGAAAGAAAATCTGCTTGCGCGCTCTCATACACGAGTACCCGCAATCCGTGATCTGGGACGAGAACGCGGCCGACGCAAAACATGATGCGCTGGAAGATGCGCTCTCACAATCACGGATGCTGCTGCGAATGATTGAGCGCCATCCACACATTGGAAGAATCGAGCAATGCTAAACGAAAATGGCAAACCTCGTGTTATATGCGGGTTCCCGGGTGTAGGTAAGTCCACGCTGTTCCGTCAGCTAAGTGCGGCCGGTGTCAAGATACTCGATTCTGATTCCTCGACGTTCGACAAGGCCAACTTCCCACAGAACTACATCGAACACATCCGGGACGCGCTGGCCTCAGGCTACACGATCCTGTGTTCGACGCACAACGATGTGCGCAAGG
>NZ_JBXAYC010000065.1:0-432 GCF_056782095.1 Dellaglioa sp. CoH-56-MRSF-13
GGCTATGATCGTGGGCCAAAGCGTAGACCGAAGTGACAGTCCTGATCCGGATGTTGCTGAGGTGCACAAGGCTGGTGAGTACCAACTGTTCGCGACGGACGCGATCGTACGGCGCGTGGCCCATGCGTTGTTCACGTTGGAGCCGCGTCTATGATTCCGAGTGCGTGGGTGGGAAAACGTGAATTTGCATTGAACTTTGGATTTGAACGCCAGTTTGCTGCGGATTTGGATACGGCGCTCACGCTACTGGCCGCCGTCAACGACTATGGCACACGTCAGGCACTTGGGCCGGACTGGTGCTCGGCGCTGGACCGGTTGGAACGCAGGTACGAGAGCCTTGATGGGGAGGACGAATGAAATTCGATGACTGGGTGGAAGCGTTCGAGGTGGCGGACACGGAGCCCGCTGCAAAATCGCAGCTGGGTCGCCGTC
>NZ_JBXAYC010000066.1:0-430 GCF_056782095.1 Dellaglioa sp. CoH-56-MRSF-13
GCGCTGAACGATTCAATCCGCATGGCTTTCGTGGTACGCAGAGTCGATCAAGAAGTTAAGCAAAAGACGTTCCATCAACAATTTTCTGGTGCATACGGCACCCGGAGGAAGAAGCGATGAAAGTGATTTACGCAGCAAACGACGGCACCCAGTTCGATGATCAGCAAACGTGCTTGGACTACGAGAATGCAGTTGACAGCTGTTCCATCGAGCTGGGCCACATCGACGAGAAGCGCAGTGCGTTCGCATCGGATGTGTTTGACGCAGGTGCTACTGTCGATTGGCTTGACGGCCGTGACGATGAGCAGTACGCGGAGCTTACGGAACCGTTTTTCATCACACTGTTGCTGCATCGCAATTACCTGCGTGATCTGTTCGACCGCTACGATGCGCATGTCGCTGAAAACCAATGGGCAGCTACACCAAATTC
>NZ_JBXAYC010000067.1:0-425 GCF_056782095.1 Dellaglioa sp. CoH-56-MRSF-13
CTCGGTGATTGCGTAATCGCGATCCGCGCCCTGTGTCAGGAGCACATGGATGATGACACGCTGGTGCGTATTGACGCACGCATGATGAGTGCGCTAGAATTCGAGATTGATGTCTACATCTAGGACCGCAAATATCCGCTGGCGACGCTGCACGAGCAACTTTCGCTCTTGACATTGACCCAGTGGATGGAGCAGAATGCGTTCATGCGGGATTTCACGATTCCAACCGCCTACTTGAACTGAAGGAGCTACCATGAGCCAAGAACAGAAATACTCGTATGTGCCGACCGAGTTTGCCGCTGCCCTGATCGCAGAAGCATTCAAGGGCCGCATCACGCCCGAAGCGGCTGAGACTCAACTGAAGGTCGCGGCAGAGGACCATCGCTGGCCGATGCTCAACAAGTTCCATCTGCTCGGTCTGATGG
>NZ_JBXAYC010000068.1:0-421 GCF_056782095.1 Dellaglioa sp. CoH-56-MRSF-13
GTACCTATTACTTCGTGAACGTGGGCCAAGAATTCTGCCCTCCTGATCAATTGCCGCGCGCAAAGATGAGGATCACAACACTTCCCGAAGTTTGTGGCGTACTACAAACGCTACTAGCCGATGAAGGATTCACTTCGCAACTGGGCAGCACACTGCCGCCCGAACTTAAATAGGATTCGTTATGAACAGTACCAATAGCCTACTCAGCCGCCTTGCCGCATCTTCAATGGAAGAAAACAACGGCCGGGCCTCTGATGAATACGCTATGGACAGTCAGGCTGAACTGCCAGAGCTGGACCCTAGTGAGAACACTGGAGAGATAGGCGTCGGGCAGAATCGTCAGGGAGGCAGTCCGAGTACTTACCTCCAGCACACGATTGTGGGTGCGGCCCAGAGACTCGCAGGCGTGGAGGAATAACGG
>NZ_JBXAYC010000069.1:0-417 GCF_056782095.1 Dellaglioa sp. CoH-56-MRSF-13
GGTCTGGTGCCTCCATATTCGACAGAGCTTCGGTACTCACGATCCGCGACTCGAACTGCCCTTTCTCGGCACCAGCCTGAAGCCGTTGGCGCGCGGGGTTCGTGTGGTACGTGATTAGGGTCTTCCCAGTATTACTAATCGTGGTTTTAGCCACGTTCGTAATGTGGAGCACGGAATCAAAACGTGGGAACTTTAGATAAATGGCGCGGAAAGCGGCAGTTACCATCTCCCCCCTCAAATCGTCGCGCTTCAAATCAAAGGCGGGGCGCATCAGAAACTTCATCTTCTTGTTCATGAATTTCCCGATATAGCCAGACCTTTCGATCTCGCACATCGCATTGTACACCAGATCGCCCCACTCCTTGAGACCATACGATGGGTATTCGAGAGACAGATGACCCAAGTTCAGACGACGCA
>NZ_JBXAYC010000070.1:0-415 GCF_056782095.1 Dellaglioa sp. CoH-56-MRSF-13
ACGTACACGTCCAGCTCTTCGCCCGCGATCTTCGTGAGATTCCGGATTCCGTTGATCACACGGTCCGAGAAACCCTCGCGTCGCAGGAACGAGTAACCTGCTTCATGGTCCGAGGCAAAGATGTCCTCAACGAGGTCGTGTCCGAGCGCGATACACTGAAGCTCTTCATCGTCGCTCTTCACGTAGTGCATTACCTTCAGCAGGTGGAAGATGTAGGGCATGCCTGCCTTGTCAAAGTGGCCGTCGAACTTCTCGACGCAAACCTTCAACATCTTGGCAAGCGCCTCACCCTTACGAAGTTTTGTTGCGTGCATTTTTCTTCTCCTGTACACGGGTCACGAGCTGTGCGATGTTGATGACAGCCGCGCACCAAAGCAAAATCAAACTGATTGTGTGAATCATATCACCTCACAAC
>NZ_JBXAYC010000071.1:0-414 GCF_056782095.1 Dellaglioa sp. CoH-56-MRSF-13
GCGCAAGCCGGTCACGTTTCCCGATCCGCACCGCATCGTCTCCGTCCTTGTCATACTTCCCATAGGCGAGACACGCATCTAGCATGGTACAGAGGCGCATTTCCTCATTGGTTTCCGCCTCGTACTCAGCCAGTGACAGGCCGATAACGGACAACACGTCCGCTTCCGTTACCGGGTCATCGGGCAAATTCACGGTCAGGCGCTCAACCCAGAATTCATTTTCCGCGAGCCCCGCGTCAACACACGGAAAAATTCGCACGACATTGATATAACCCCAGCCGTCGCGCGCCGTATGCAGGCTATAAAGATAGCCCCCGTGTTCCGGGTTAATGTCCCCGTGATACTCGATTTTGCGCTTTGCTTTCATGCTGGCCCCTAGTGGGTTAGTTGGTGAATGGCTCGCGTGAGCCGATG
>NZ_JBXAYC010000072.1:0-413 GCF_056782095.1 Dellaglioa sp. CoH-56-MRSF-13
TCGAGTGTCGAAGCATCGAGTGCCGCAGCATGCATCTTGAGATAGCGTTTGAGCCGCTTCTTGATGACAGTGCGGTTTTCGTCCGTCAGCTTCTTCACGAAGACCGCAGGGTCTTTGTTCGGATTGTCACGTAGGATGAACGCATCCATGATTCCTTCGATCGGAATCTTGTACTGGAGTTCCAGAAGCACTGCGTACGCCTCGATTTGCTCGACGTACACAATGCCCGGGTCCTTGGCTTTTTTGGGGGCCGCTGCGATGCCCGTCGTTTTGAAGTCGAGGATGTAAAACTTCCCGTCGTCACCACGGTACACCGCATCGATGTGGCCGCTGATGCCCTTGTAGTTGATGCTCAGCTCATGGTACACGGTCGGAAAACCACAACACTCGTATTTGTACGAAAGCTCGTGCAT
>NZ_JBXAYC010000073.1:0-411 GCF_056782095.1 Dellaglioa sp. CoH-56-MRSF-13
TCAGGTTCCTTAGCCGTCGTGTATTGCTGACGAACGGATACCAGTCTCTGATCCTTGTAATCAATGGCGTTGATGTATATAGCCTTGTTATCTCGGACCTTGAAGCGCTTACCCATCAGTGAACCACCGTGCCCGGTTTAAGCGCGTCCTGCATCTCGACCATACCGCCGCTCGTCAGCACGCTCTGACCTTCGAGAATGCCACCCGTATTCAGTGTGATAGGATCGATGAACGGCCATTTCGGCTCGATCACGGGAAACGTAATCGGACCGTATGGCTGACCCGGATCGATAGGACGACGTGATGCAGGCGGCACAGGAACGGGCTGCGGCGTGACGACAGGAGACGGCAGCGGTCCCGGAATCGGGATCGGTGGCGACGCCGGGACTGGCGGGTGAAACTCGACGCGCT
>NZ_JBXAYC010000074.1:0-411 GCF_056782095.1 Dellaglioa sp. CoH-56-MRSF-13
GGGGCAAGTGATAGAAGCACGTGCCTCGCTCCGAACCAAGGAGAGTTGATGAAACCTAAGCTTCACCCGCCTGAACCCCACCAAGTACAACGTGCGCTGGCCATAGCCCGGTGGAAGGCCCCACACGCCCTTGTCTTCTACATCGACATGCTAGATGATGCCCCTGTCCGTGCCCGGGCCCGGCGCTCGATTACGCGGCTCCAGAAGATGCTGAAGCAGGAGCCTTACTTCGATCCTCAGGTCCACCGCGTTAGCATCGTGGTGCCTGACGAGCGTACGGCCCAGCGTATACGTGTGACACCGCTCCCGCTCCAGCTGTTTGTCACGAGCGTCGAGGAAACGGTGCTGGACACAGACGAAGGCAACCGCGCCGAATTCGACATTCTTCCGTACCCGCCAGACATCGACGAT
>NZ_JBXAYC010000075.1:0-409 GCF_056782095.1 Dellaglioa sp. CoH-56-MRSF-13
CCACCATTCCTGTGGCTGCGGCCGACGCCGCGTTCGTGCGTCCAATCATCGAATGGATGCTGGGCAATACTGAGCGGCCGGCCCAGCTCCCGGAGCACGAACTGTTTCAGCATGAACGCGTCGAATACGTGCTGCACAACGCGGCTGTGGAATGGTTCGAGTTCCCTGAACCTCCGGACGGCACGCAAGAGTATTACCGTGGCGCGAAGACGTTCATCGTTGATGATGAGGAAGGCGGCTTCGTACTCGAAGTGTGCGGCGGCATCAACCACGAAGACGGCGTTATCGGCCTGTTTCATGACTGGATCAGTGTATTCATCGACGAGCCGCACGGTCACGAGTACGGTTGGTTCCGATTTGAAGGGGAATGGGTGAATAGCCCTCTGTACGTAGGTCTTACGCCTGAACT
>NZ_JBXAYC010000076.1:0-407 GCF_056782095.1 Dellaglioa sp. CoH-56-MRSF-13
CGCGCCGGTATCGCGGCCTAATTCCGAACACGGGGCCGCCCGGCCCCTATCATTTATCAATACGCAACCTAAAGGAAAAGACATGCTGACGAAAACCAACGATGCCCCGATTCTGCGCCTGCTGGAACATACGCCGTTCGGCCGTATCACGGTCAAGCTGAATAACGGGGACACGATCAAGGCTGAATACGTGCCGGAACCGGTCACGGACGTGGAGCGCGGGGAGTCGGTCGTGTATCCGGATGCGGATTCGAATGTGCTGATTCACAAGCACGTTACGCGCTACAAGCCGCAAGGTTCCGACGATGCGGGCCCCGCACTTTACGCGCCGCTGACCGTGCAGAGCGTGCCCTTTCACGCTATCTCGCGTATCACGCATCAGGAACGCGACTAAAGACCCCGCACTT
>NZ_JBXAYC010000077.1:0-403 GCF_056782095.1 Dellaglioa sp. CoH-56-MRSF-13
CAGGTGTACGACGTGGTGATGGACGTGCTGGACGCGCAGGCCGGTATCAAGGTCAGTGAACCCGAGGTCAAGTACGACCCGGGTCTCGCGCAGCGTGTCCGGCGTGTGGTGCGCGCCGCAGTCGGGAACGGCCCGCTCGAACTCGACACGAATCTTACCGTCGAATACAACTTCGATGAAATCGACATGGAAGAGTTGCGTAGCGATATTGAGGCCGAATTCGAAATCGATGCGGGGAGCCCGGTAACGGACCCGTGGACCACGATGCGTGATATCGTGGAAGCTGTGGTGCGCGGTATCGCGGCGCAAGAAGCGGACGAAGAAGCCGACGAGCAGCTTCTGGCCGCGATTCAGAAAGTAGCGGCCGAAGCTACCGGAATCCAGATCAAGTGCGCCATGAAAC
>NZ_JBXAYC010000078.1:0-398 GCF_056782095.1 Dellaglioa sp. CoH-56-MRSF-13
GTCGTAAAATGTCGCGATTCCCATCGCCATACAAAACGAACGCGCGGGGTTCCGGGCCCTGAGTATGCGTCTGGCCTCTGACTCGATGAGGCGCAATGCGTCTTTCGTTGCTTGTTCGATTAGGGCATCGATGCGATTCGATACCGCGCGCTGTGCACTATTCATGGTCTTACTCGATTCCTTGTTAATCGGTAGGCGTAGAATAACACGGGGCCGTGCGGCACGCAATACACGTGATTTATATGGGGTTATTTGTGTACGTGCGGGTTCCATGCTAATATACGGCATCAGCTAATCACGTAGGGGCTATCATGATTCTGGCACTGTTGAACGCGGCTCAGGCCGCTGGCGGGAACGTAGAGCGCTGCGCGCAGGACGCGTATGCGCGGGCCTGTGAG
>NZ_JBXAYC010000079.1:0-395 GCF_056782095.1 Dellaglioa sp. CoH-56-MRSF-13
TCTCCAAGGTGATCAGCGTCGCGAACTGCGCGACGCTGATCAACTTGGAGATGAGCCGTGCAGCTTTCGTCACGTCGATCGTGTTGTCCACGGTGAACGAGTCAAAGAAAACGAACGGTCGTCGATCCTGTGCCTTTAGCTCAGGGCGGTTGGCGCGGCTGTTGCCTTGCTCCAGAGTTCCCGGGTTCCACACGACTTCAGTACGGCATATACGGCTCACGAACTGGAAGTTAAGACCCTCGTTCATCGAGACTTCGACGCCCACCATCCAGCGAATGCGCGCCATTTTCTCGAAACGTCGGCCGTGCTCCACCTTGTTCTGAGCCTTGTACAGCATCCCGCACGCCTTCAGTTCAGGCGGTGCCAAACGCCACACCTCTTCGGCGCTGATCACG
>NZ_JBXAYC010000080.1:0-393 GCF_056782095.1 Dellaglioa sp. CoH-56-MRSF-13
GATAACAACCTTGCCGTAGAGAGGCGTAATTGCCATTTAGGATTCCTAAGAAACTGGTGGAGTCGGGATGGATTCGAACCTCCGCGTCCCGCTAGGGGAACGGGCTCTACAGGCCCGCGCCTTCGACCAACTCGGCCACGACTCCAGTGAATTAAAATTGGTGATTGTGGGGGAGACTCGAACAACCACAGCGTCCGGCAACTCAAGTAGAGCGCCAGACACGATTCACGTACGGGCTACCTATTTTTACCCGCATACTGCACAATCACCAAAACTTGGCGGAAGCGGTGAGATTCGAACTCACGGAGGACAAAGCCCTCGCCGGTTTTCAAGACCGGAGCCTTAAACCACTCGGCCACACTTCCATTGTTCTGCTTATTTACTATCGCGAGG
>NZ_JBXAYC010000081.1:0-392 GCF_056782095.1 Dellaglioa sp. CoH-56-MRSF-13
GTTTTGCACCGTTCAGCTGTAGAAGAAAGCAATAAAGGTTGTGCTTCACAATGCACCTCCAATTTGTTACATGTTGGGACTCACATGGGTTGTTAAGGGGTTTGGGACGATTAAAGCAGAGAGGCTTAGGCCGTGCTATCTTCGTTCACGATATCGATGACACTACGCAGGTACGCAGGGTCATACGCGAACAGCTGCTTGTAGTACTCGATCTGCTGGTTCTTGTCTTCACGGCTGATACCGGCTGTCCGCATCTTGTCCCCGAACGACTTGGGGATCGGTGCGCGGCGGATATCGGCAACCACGGTCAGCGGTACCGTCACCACGTCTGAGGTAGCAGCGCTAACGACTTGTACCTTGTCGGCAGAGGCAGCGATAGCAAAGCCATAGTC
>NZ_JBXAYC010000082.1:0-388 GCF_056782095.1 Dellaglioa sp. CoH-56-MRSF-13
GTCCCCCTACCATGCGCGACGTCCTTGAGTTTGCGGATGCTCCTGAGATGAAGGATGAAGAGCAACGCTCCGAATTCTCGTTCTTGGCTCAACTCGCTACGCATATCCAACACGTAGCCGGTTATCTGACTCTCAAGCAGAGGATTGATATCGTCGGTGAGTGCACACCTGATCAGGTAGCACTTATCAAGGACTTCGAAGCACAGCTGAAAAAGTATGGTGTTGAGGAACGCGTTCGTATCACGTGCAAGGAGTGTGGCGCGGTTTCAGAGACGAAGCTGTCTCTGGCCGCCCACAGCTTTTTTCCCTTTGAATAGTTCAAAGGATACGATGGAGCGGTATAAGCTAATTGCGTCGGAGTACGGATTTTATCCACCCGATGATATAC
>NZ_JBXAYC010000083.1:0-385 GCF_056782095.1 Dellaglioa sp. CoH-56-MRSF-13
GGTTAAAGGGTTTGTTGTGTTACGTGCTACAGGTACAAATGCTAGGAGACTAGAGAACACGTGTCAACTAATCCCATATGATTTGTAGGGCTTTTAAATTGCGCGGATCACGCGATAGCCCAGCATTTCCAGACGTTCCAAACCTGATACCGGATACAGCGAACCCCATGCCCGCGTACGTTCCCCGATGCCGTAGTTTGCGAAACGCGCGCCGATCTTTTGCGCCTTCTTTTCCCATTCTTCGCGGAATGCTCGCGCCGTGTCGTCGTCGTCAGCCATTTGGATACCGCGCGCGTCGTAATCTTTCAGATAACGCGCGTACAGGCGAACGGTGCCGGGCTCGTTGTGTTCGCAATGATCCATCAGGCGCACGCCGTCGATATAG
>NZ_JBXAYC010000084.1:0-381 GCF_056782095.1 Dellaglioa sp. CoH-56-MRSF-13
TGGCGCTAAGAAGCTTAACTTCTGTGTTCGACATGGGAACAGGTGTATCCTTCTTGCTATCGCCACCACACTCTTTTACTACTACATAAAACAATTTTGCAACCACTAATGCCGGCTGCAGGAGTCGAACCTGTGACCCTCGGTTTACGATACCGATGCTCTACCAACTGAGCTAAGCCGGCGAAAATGACCCGTACGGGATTTGAACCCATGTTACCGCCGTGAAAGGGCGGTGTCTTAACCACTTGACCAACGGGTCATATACATAAAAATGTGTTAATCAGTTAGATTAGCACATTTTTAAATTTATTATTAGCATGGCAACGTCCTACCCTCGCAGGGGGCGACCCCCAACTACTCTTGGCGCTAAGAAGCTTAACT
>NZ_JBXAYC010000085.1:0-380 GCF_056782095.1 Dellaglioa sp. CoH-56-MRSF-13
GATAAATGTCGAAGCCTTCGGCCGACGCAATGAATTGTGCTGGCATTTTCTACTCCTTATAGCCAAGTGCCACGAAGTGTAATGGTTATTAGAGAAATGTTTGTAGTCGCGAATTGATAGGAGAACTGATCACCCGGAGCAAACGTCGTGGTTGATTGAACACTCGTAAACGAGTTGCCGTTCACTGTGTCTATGTTAAGTGTTCCTACTTGCGTTCCTGTGTTGGGCGTTGACGCTGGGTACTTCATGATACGTACGGTCGCTGTGGTGCCAGATATCAGTACCGCATTTGCTTTCGCGCCCACGAAGTTCTGCCCGAATTGGCAGTTGTCTGTGAACATGTAGAACACTTCGTTGATGACGTTTGGGTTACCCTGAAT
>NZ_JBXAYC010000086.1:0-378 GCF_056782095.1 Dellaglioa sp. CoH-56-MRSF-13
GTTCCTACCCATATGCATGTACGGAACAGCAGTTCAACGAAAAGATGAGTGAGGCGCTTGCCGCGATTGGTGTCGAGAACCCGCTCGGGGCACTGGAACGCGCGGCAGCAGATGGGGTGCCAGTGCAACTCAAGATGTGGCTTTCGGCGNCTGGCATCAATCTGGTCGAACTGGAAAAGGACATCGTAGACGGCGAGGATTTGCGCGTTCTGCTCACGAATAACACGATCAACGTGCTGGAAGAGGTGGCTCGCGGCATCGTGGCCTCAAAGGGCAAGTATGGCGTCCACGCGTTCAACGCCCTGATTATGAACTTGCGGGACTTGATCAGTAAATAAATGTTGACACCGAAGAGCCACCACGTTAAACTGGTGGCTC
>NZ_JBXAYC010000087.1:0-377 GCF_056782095.1 Dellaglioa sp. CoH-56-MRSF-13
ACTGAATGTCTGATATCCGCGTACCACCTTCTCTTTAACCGATAGGTTATATAGCGGAGCGCTGGCATCAGGTCTGAATTCGAGCGTGTTTATCTGGGTGCTCGGAACGTCAGTGATCAACGATTGGGAATACCTACTATTCTGATAGCCAGTCATCTTGTTGTTCATGCCGGACCGGGCTATGGGCCTATAGTCCATAGCGGTAAACACTCCGGACATAAACTGACCGAGCACAAGGCGCTGTGAGGGCTGTGGCGGCGGCAGCGTGATAACGTCCTTGTAGCGCAGAACGCCTGTGCTGGTTACTGCCATCTCCTTATATGAAGCGGCTGTCGCATAGCCCCTATCTGCTATACTGCGTGCGAACTCCGCATATG
>NZ_JBXAYC010000088.1:0-373 GCF_056782095.1 Dellaglioa sp. CoH-56-MRSF-13
CTATTTCGTAGTCCGTAGGAAGTACTCGAACAGTTTGAATGGTGCTACCCGAATTAACGTTCAGCACCATGCCACGACGCATCATCTGATGTGGGTTATACGAGTCTATGTTCTCGGATATCTTCTTGACCTCGAAGTACGCGTACGGATACGTCAACGGCTTTCCTTTCCCAAACAACTTTTGGAGCTGAGCCGTTTTATCATGCGTGTTGATGAACGCACACTTCGAACAGTTGAATACCTGTTGGAACCGAGACTGGAATTCCTCGAAGACGAAGAAGTCGATGGGTGCGATTTGCTCCATTCGGACTCCTGTTAAATCTGGATGCAGATACGAAAAAAGCCCGGACGATCTGAGCGACCGGCGCGGGCT
>NZ_JBXAYC010000089.1:0-372 GCF_056782095.1 Dellaglioa sp. CoH-56-MRSF-13
CCTGCGGCTGGATCACCTCCTTTCTAAGGAATATTACGGAAACCTACACACTTGTCGAAAATTTGTTTAGTTTTGAGAGATCTACTCTCAAAAGCGTTTACGGGCCTATAGCTCAGCTGGTTTAGAGCGCACGCCTGATAAGCGTGAGGTCGATGGTTCGAGTCCATTTAGGCCCATTTACCAATTAATAAAATACCCATTATGGGGCCTTAGCTCAGCTGGGAGAGCGCCTGCCTTGCACGCAGGAGGTCATCGGTTCGATCCCGTTAGGCTCCATTGACAATATTAATTGTCGAATTTGTTCTTTGAAAACTAGATAATATTTATTAAATTTTTAAGCAATAAGCCGAGAAACACCGCGTTTTATTAGTT
>NZ_JBXAYC010000090.1:0-371 GCF_056782095.1 Dellaglioa sp. CoH-56-MRSF-13
GTAACCAAGTTCGGGATTGGGTCCGGGATGTGCACCAAAAATCATACATCACCCTCACCAGCAACCGGCGTGATGAGCGAGAGGCCGAGAGCCTTTCTCACCTTGGCCCGTGCATCATTGGCACCTGCTGCGTACGCGGCATCGAGCGCACGCGTCACCTGCATGTGCAGTAGCTTCGCAAAAGTCTCGCGATGCTGTTCAGGCACATGATCCACGTTCACCGTGATTCCCGGATAGCGTCCGAGCTTGAGGTATGCCATGACCTTATCGTCGCATTCTTCTTGGTAGAGGTCATAATCTTTGGTAGAGATGTTCATGCTCACTCCTTACGAAATGACTCGGGAATACACGACGAACGAGCCGGTTGATCT
>NZ_JBXAYC010000091.1:0-368 GCF_056782095.1 Dellaglioa sp. CoH-56-MRSF-13
ATAGAATGGAGCCCGATGTTGGAGATGGTGTTTGCGTAGAACCTGGACCAGCGATAGGTAGTTGGCAGTACCAAGAATATGCCATCATCGGGTCCGTTCGGTTCATAGCTCCAAACAGATTGTCGCCTTCGATGATGCCGCCGTTGCTGCTGACTTCCCCGAGAGTACCGGGACCAGCAAGCGCAATCGACGAAGGCCCGGCAAAACCGCCGAGCCCACTCAAAGCTGAAGCCAAAATGTTTTCAGGTGCGTTAGCCAGCGCGGCGATAGCGCCACCTGTATTGCCAGAAAGCAGCTCACCAGCCGCGCCAATGGCGGACCCTAGTGCTGCGTTCACTGTATTATTTACGACGCGAGAGGCCGTGTTG
>NZ_JBXAYC010000092.1:0-367 GCF_056782095.1 Dellaglioa sp. CoH-56-MRSF-13
TCTTCACCGGACTCGTCGTCTTCTTCGTCTTCGTCCTCATCTTCACCAGACTCGTCGTCTTCGTCGTCTTCGTCTTCTTCCGACTCGTCGTCTTCGTCTTCTTCCTCGTCCTCTTCTTCGTCTTCCTCGACGACCTTCTTCTTGCCCTTGGCCGGAGCCTTCTTCTTGCTCACAGGCTCGTCTTCTTCGTCTTCCTCATCTTCGGACTCGTCGTCTTCATCCTCTTCTTCGTCTTCATCTTCGACGACCGGCTGCTTCTTGCCCTTCGCGGCCTTTGCCGGTGCTGCCTTTGCCTTCGACTTAGGAGCCGGGGTTTCGTCGTCTTCCTCTTCCTCGTCTTCTTGATCTTCAGCGTCAACATTTGCCG
>NZ_JBXAYC010000093.1:0-366 GCF_056782095.1 Dellaglioa sp. CoH-56-MRSF-13
CCTTAACGCCGTCCGCGCCGCGCGTAATCGTTACGCGCTGACCCGTGTAGCTGACGAACGTTTCGTGAACCGGTGCCACCCAGAAATGATACGGCGTTTCCCAAACTTCGTCGTTCAGGGGTGATGCCCTGCGCACCGTGCGGCCCACAACAAAGAACTCGGAAGTGCTCGCGCTGTAGCCGCCTTCACTGTTCGGCAATACCTGTGCTGCGAACAGCGTCACTCCGTGTTTCAGGTCCGAGTGCTTGACCGTTTTGCGCTTCGCCATGATTTCCTCCTGTGAATTGATGAAATAAAGTATAACGGGAGCCTCAGCCCCCGTCAAGTACTTATCGCATCTTGTTGCCGTTGAGGATCGTGTGAATC
>NZ_JBXAYC010000094.1:0-366 GCF_056782095.1 Dellaglioa sp. CoH-56-MRSF-13
GGTAGCAATTCGCGGCTCTGAAGATTCGGGTCTGGTGGATTCGGGCCAGATTCTGGAGGTGACGCGCGACAAGGAAGGCCAGTTCACGGCCCAAGTCGTGAACTACACGGCAAATGTCCTGCTCACGCTTGTCGGTGACGAGAACATCGCAAAGACCCTAATCAAGCTTGCGCCTGAAGTTTCGCATGCGGAACTGCGTGAGACCGTCAACGCCATCAACGGTGCATTTGATGCAGGCTATTCGCGGGGCGAAAAACTCGGTGGCCTCAACATCGTGTCCGTTCTCCCGCAGCCAACCATCGACAACATCCTGCTGGTTCTGCGCAACGGCAAGAAGGGCAGTTTCGAGCTGCGCGTTGTGTCGAT
>NZ_JBXAYC010000095.1:0-362 GCF_056782095.1 Dellaglioa sp. CoH-56-MRSF-13
TCTCCAATCTGGCAGTTCCCGCAAACTTCTCGAAGACGCTTGCTCAGGCTCTCCGAGCGCAGGCGACAAAGGGGACGGAAGAGTACGATCCGGATCGACCGCAGGACCTGTTCGAAGGAATGGCGCACGCTGCTATTCAATCGCTCGTCGAGCAAGGCGCGTACAGTCCTATTCCGACTCGTCTTCATCCCGATCAAGTCGAGTGGGTTGTGAATTCTCTGGGTGAGCTTGGNGTGAAGATCGGCAACCAGTTCTTCTTTCTGTACAAAGGTGAGAGCATCCAGTACTCAACCAACGAAAGCGACTACCACTACCGTCCGGTCGGCAAGCGCGAATTCGGTGAAGTGTGCACTCCCATCAAC
>NZ_JBXAYC010000096.1:0-359 GCF_056782095.1 Dellaglioa sp. CoH-56-MRSF-13
TTTACTCTCCTTGTTTTTGTGCGTGAAGCACTGCACTGATTTCGCGCAGCCGATCAGTGATCGGCTGTCCCTTGCTGTCCGCGTAAAACTCTTCGAACAGCTCGATCACGTCGTTCACGGCATGCGCCAACTCCGCGACCTCCCGCAGCCTTTGGTTCGCCTGATTGAGGCGCTCGTATGCTTGCTTCAGGCACCTGTCACGGAACAGGATGCCACCGACCGCCATTTCCAGACGCTCTTCCACCGTGTATAGCGGGTTTTCCCAGAGTTCGTTCATCGCACGGACTTCCCACGATAGGAACCGTCGTCGATGTCATGGAACCGACGCGGGTGCGGTTTATCAAACCAGCCATCGAGAT
>NZ_JBXAYC010000097.1:0-355 GCF_056782095.1 Dellaglioa sp. CoH-56-MRSF-13
GCACTACCCGGCTGGGTCGCGAGACGGGGTTTCCGGGGGATACCTTAGCACTCCTAATTTGGGGCCCCATTCCTAAAAACCGGGACGGGGTGGGGGCCCTTTGTCCAATTGATTCCGGCTATCGGCCCCATAGTTATNTCCAATTGGCCCGGCACCCGATTCCTATTCATAATCGGGGTCATCGGCTCACTGAGCCATTAACCGCTGACGCTGAGGAACAGAAAATGACGAACACGAACGCAAGCGCCCCCGTCCGGTGCAAGGGCTATCAATCCGTGTCGTTTGCGCGTGCTGAGGCACCGAGCGACGTAATCGGCTCGTTCTATGCCGTGTACCCGGATGGCCGCGTCTATGA
>NZ_JBXAYC010000098.1:0-355 GCF_056782095.1 Dellaglioa sp. CoH-56-MRSF-13
TGTGCGGAATCTCAGCCGCCCGATGGCGCGTCGGGTCCGTAACGTGCAGTAGCCCCTGCGCGCCGGTATGCGCGTATTTGTTGTTCACCCAATCAACAAGAACTGGCACATTTCGCGGAAGTTTGGCTTTGGGCTCGTGGCCCTGCTTCTGAGCCTCAGACCCTTCGGTCATGTCCACAAGCGTGTACGAACCGTCTGCGCGGATACCGGCCTGCGTGTAGCGCTCTTCGTACTCGATGACCTGCTCAATCGGAATCGAGCGCGGAATGTAATAGGGCTTTCCGTTCGGGCCGATCGAAATCAGATGCTCGTTGACGCGCGCATTCTCCACGTGGTGATGTGCCAGCGTGTGAGC
>NZ_JBXAYC010000099.1:0-354 GCF_056782095.1 Dellaglioa sp. CoH-56-MRSF-13
CACACACGCACTGACCACCAGTCGGGTCCGGCGCGGTCACGATCTGGTTGCTCGGGTTCTCATCCGAATTGACGGGTTCCCGCCAGCAGACACGCACATTCTGATATCCGGTCAGCGTCAGCATCAAGGCCGTAGCCGCATCCGCAAACGGCGTGAACATGGTTTGAACCGGTGCCATTATCAGGTCTACTGAAGCTGCTACTTGAGGCGACACAAATTGATTATTGCTGCGGATCAGGACCGATGAGTCAACGTCGATCACTTGTTGTACCCCGTTTATGGGTACCAGATATAGTCTAATGTACTGTGCCACTGGGCTCTCCTAAAACTGGGATCAGACAAATCCCGTCCATA
>NZ_JBXAYC010000100.1:0-353 GCF_056782095.1 Dellaglioa sp. CoH-56-MRSF-13
GAGTGGGGTTATTTACGCGTTTATATGCGTACTGCACTGTCATTTGTGGGACTTGCGTATTACCAACTTGACCCGACCACGCAAATGGCGATCCCGGGAAGGCTTCATAATAGAACAAGCACTCATTCGCCATCACCGACAAGTCCTTGAATTCGAAGCCCGTATAGGATGGGCCCTGTTCGAGCTGCACCTCAGTGATCAGCGCCGTGAACGTGCCGGGTGCCGCCGTCGTAGCCAGCTGGAACCGCAGATAGTGATTGGTGCCCAGCGTCTTTCCCACAACCGAAGGAATGCTAAATGTCTGCTGACATCTCGTCCATGTATTTGCCGGCACCGCAATAGGCGTTCCTGAT
>NZ_JBXAYC010000101.1:0-351 GCF_056782095.1 Dellaglioa sp. CoH-56-MRSF-13
GCAACGGTATAGGGGCACCTGCCAACACAGTAGGAAATAATGGGGATTACTATCTAGATGACGGTAACGGAAACGTGTACGCGAAGTCGGCCGGAGTCTATTCGATAGTCGCTAACATAGCAGGTCCCCAAGGCGTCGCTGGAGCCGCAGGTGCCGCGGGCGCTACGGGTCCGCAAGGTCCTAAAGGTGATGCTGGTATAGCGGGTGCGCCGGGCGCGAATGGCAACACTATATGGAACGGGACTGGTGCTCCGTCAAACACACTCGGCGCACCCGGCGACTTCTATTTGCAGACCGATACTTCGGTGCTATGGGGTCCTAAAACAACGGCATGGCCATCGTCTGGTGTAC
>NZ_JBXAYC010000102.1:0-350 GCF_056782095.1 Dellaglioa sp. CoH-56-MRSF-13
GTATGATGGGAAGCTCGCTAGCACCATCGTCAAGAAGGCGCTGGGTCTGTGAACCTATTTCTATAAGGAGAAGTCATGTTCCACAATCGTTCGTTCCAATCAGCAATCATTGCGTTCTCATTCCTCACCACTTATCTGGTGGGTTTCGCGACGCCCGCATCAGCGTTCGCGGAGCGCGCATGGTTCGTGGTATCGGTTGTGGTGCCCACGCTCACGATTCTGTTTGTGGTCTTCGCTTATAACCACAAATTGAAGGTGCTGTTTCAAGAGGCACGGGACAACACGGAAACTCAGGCATGGATGCTTCTCCATCTGATTGCGCTTGGCACCGCAGCTGCCACCATCGCAAC
>NZ_JBXAYC010000103.1:0-350 GCF_056782095.1 Dellaglioa sp. CoH-56-MRSF-13
GTATGGTAAGTGTCCAAAGTGCAAGCGCGGTAAATGGGAGCTGATCCAAAACCACGGACTCCGAAACTATCTACAGTACGTGGGCGTAATCGGGCAGCGTGGTTCCAAGTCGAGTTTGACAGCACTCCTATCTAGTTACGCACTGCATCGATATGTCAAATTCCCGAATTATGCGTCGCTCTCGAAGTCAATGCAGGCCTCCACCGAATTGACTGGCACCTTTGTTAGCTTGACCTTCGCAAAAGCTGTTGCCGTCTTGTGGACACCGTTTCGCAAGATTATTGAGGAATCTGATTGGTGGAAAGGTCTGTTCGAAATTCTGAAACACCACGGCGATGCTATGGGGACCG
>NZ_JBXAYC010000104.1:0-348 GCF_056782095.1 Dellaglioa sp. CoH-56-MRSF-13
TGGATGGTCGCGCATTCGACAATCCGTTTGCCAAGGCCGGTTCGCAGGCCGCCGCGTGGGAACTGGGCACGCAAGACGGCGCTGAGCTGCGCACGCAGCGTGAAGCACAGCCCGGCATTCAGCGTCGTACGGTGACTGTTGCCGAAATCGCGGCCGAGGTCGATCTGCTACGTGTGGCTGATGACAAGGGCCCCATGACCACAAATCGTGCCTACGCTGAAGGCGTGAACGAGACAGTGGACGCGGTTCTCGCGATCCTGCGTGGGGAGGTTGTCTGAGGAACGCAGCACAAATTCGAGTGCGGCGCGCTCAGGCGTTTTCTCGTGGATACGCAGCACATGGCCGGGG
>NZ_JBXAYC010000105.1:0-345 GCF_056782095.1 Dellaglioa sp. CoH-56-MRSF-13
GTTATACACTGCAACGTTTGGTGGGAACGTGGTAGTGGCCGTCACACCCAGCCCAAAATAGCCATCCGTCGTATTTCCCGCACCTGACATGTATGCATTGGCCAAACCAGTCGATGTTCCACCGGATGTTGTGTTCGACGCATACGTGTAAATGTCCGTATTAGGCGACGTTCCAGAGCGCCCGGCAAACACCCCTATAGTCGCGTTTCCAGCTGCACCCGGACCATTGACTGCGAGACGGGCGGCAGCTGCACCGCCAGCATACGTGTTAGAGGCATACAGATAGATGATGCTCGGAGCACCAGAAGTTCCGGTGTTGTACTGACCGGAGTACATGAGGAACTG
>NZ_JBXAYC010000106.1:0-343 GCF_056782095.1 Dellaglioa sp. CoH-56-MRSF-13
AATCCATACTACGTGGATTACACAAATGCCATCGACAATGTGTTCGAGGGACAAGTCGATATCAAGACCGAGATTTTGCAGAATCTGCGTAACATGTGGGTGACTAATCCCCCGCTCGAACAGCAGATTGCGGATCAAGTGTCTGGCACCGGTACCGATCCAGTGACGGGTCTTCCGTTCATGGGCGGCCATCTGATTGATTTTGATCAGTGGTCGCAGCCTGAGCGTGACATTCTGGCAAAGCAGGTGAATGCACTTGGGATGAAGCTAGCAAACGCAGGTGTCCTAACTGACGACAGCTACCAAGCCATATCGCGATGGGTTGGCATGTATTGGTACGGTA
>NZ_JBXAYC010000107.1:0-341 GCF_056782095.1 Dellaglioa sp. CoH-56-MRSF-13
GTCGTTACCGTAGTACATGTCGTACAGAGGTGCCGGCTTAGGACTATCCGAAAACTCGCGAATCCAATGTTTATGCATCTACTTCGTCCTCGTCTTCATCTTCCTCGTCGAGATCGGGATTCCCGAGGCCCAGATTCTCGACACCGAGTTTGAGGTACGTCAGCACCTCGTCCACGCTGGACCGGTATCCGGTATCGAACAAGACCTCGTACGGAGCATAGCCTTCGATCAAGCCTTGATAGACAGTGGCGTCAATGCGCGCGTCGTAGTCTGCACGAATCTTGAGCGTGTGGCATTCGATGCCGAACAGAGCCTCGTCCTTCTTGTCGTTCAGGCGCACG
>NZ_JBXAYC010000108.1:0-339 GCF_056782095.1 Dellaglioa sp. CoH-56-MRSF-13
AGCCCATGGAACGCAGCAACGCGAACGGGTTTCCCGTCATGATCTGCGAAGCGCACCGGATTGCTATTCCAATGCCGGACGGCACCTTCTAAGGAATCGTCATGGCTAAGAAAAAAGCAGAGTTGTCCATCGAAGATATGATGGGATTTGATCTGCGACCCAAAACCGAAGAGCCTGCGCCCGAGAAGAAGGTTAAGAAAAAGGTGAAACGACCCGCGCAGGACCTCGATGCTATCGAGGAAACACCTGCGCCTAAGAAGCGTGGTCGTCCGCCCCTTCCCAAAAACACGGAACAGACACCAAAAGGTCGTGACCGTGATCAGCCTGTAACTGACGTTG
>NZ_JBXAYC010000109.1:0-336 GCF_056782095.1 Dellaglioa sp. CoH-56-MRSF-13
CCTGTGGTAATCTCGAACGGCGCGTACACAGGTGTTCGCTTGGTGGAAATGGGGCTGAAGCTTCTGCGTGCGCGTACCGCTCTTTGTGAAGCAATCAACCAGAAATATCGCATCACCATGTATCCGTCCGAATTCATCAGTCTTGAGACGATTGGTGATCTTGCGAATCAGGTGATCCAACACGTGGAGGGCAAGGAATTGTGTTCGCAGGCGTAATTGTGGGTGCTCTTAACGGCCTTATCAGCGGGATCGTCGGGGCATTTGTTATGGGTCTGGGTCTAGGTATTGGTGCCACGCTGCTCGCGCAATGGCTGCTGAACCATGTGCAGGTGCTTG
>NZ_JBXAYC010000110.1:0-332 GCF_056782095.1 Dellaglioa sp. CoH-56-MRSF-13
TGATCGACGGACACCGTATACCCTACCTCGGGCTCTGTGTCCATCGCGAACTGGATGGTCAGGATTTTGTTAAATAGCACACTCAGGTTACGCGTTTCCGTGTCGAATGCGACTTCAGACGCCTTGTGCAAGCGGCGCATGAGCGTGTCGAATTCCTCGATCGTCTTCACGTAACGTGGCTCCGACTTCGAGCCCGCTAGATTGTGCGGATTGCGCCCAAGCACCAGATTCGCAAAATGACGGCACCAGAAACCTAGAAGGTTGGCCAGCTCACCTTGCTTGTCCAGAAGCTTGAAAAAGTCGAGGGTGGAGACGACACGAATCTATTCGTC
>NZ_JBXAYC010000111.1:0-330 GCF_056782095.1 Dellaglioa sp. CoH-56-MRSF-13
TTCCTGAGTGGAAGCGAACTCGGATGCGTCTGGAACTCTTCTTTCGACTCGTAGCCAGAAGACGCCTCGAACTCGATGGTGACGCGACTTTTGGTGATTTTGCTCATTTCTTCTCCTTTGTGCGGTGTCGGAACGATTGTTTCTTGTCAAACCCGTGACTCACTGCCTTGTCCACGTCGGTCTGGGTTGCGGGCGGCATATTAGCACGAGCCCGATCCTCGTTCAAGAGGCCGAGGAAGTATGCGATGTTCTGATACATCTGGGTGGCATCGATGACGGCCGCGAAACCCAGCTCACCGAGTACCGGGACGCGCGCCGGAATCTCCTTCC
>NZ_JBXAYC010000112.1:0-329 GCF_056782095.1 Dellaglioa sp. CoH-56-MRSF-13
CCGATGCATCTCGATGCGGGCCTGCGTCGTGCTCAGGCGTTCCTGCAAATCGTTCATCTTGTCCGCCGCTTGTTCCGCGACCTCGACCTTCTTCAGGTCTTCCTGCGTCAACTGCTGGACTGCGATAATAGTTTCGAGATGCGGGGCCAGCTGCTTTAGCAGGGCGCGACGCTCCACCAATTCCTCCATCATGCGACGCAAAACCTTCAGTTCCAGTTTCTTGCCCTCGAACGGCTTGGGTTCACGCGGCAGCTCCAGCATTTCCTTGTGCGCTTTGGCCAGAGCACGAAACTTTTTCTGATTCTTGACGAGACAGCTCTGTTCTTTCT
>NZ_JBXAYC010000113.1:0-328 GCF_056782095.1 Dellaglioa sp. CoH-56-MRSF-13
GCATTCTCCAGCACCGAAGCCAACTTCACTTCATCCCAGCTCATGATCTCGCGAATACTTTCGGCCAGACGCAGCGTTTTCTTGAACTCGCGCGCCTGCCACGGTGTGATACGGAACGGCTCTTCCTTCTTTTTCTTGTCCTCTTCTGCCTTGTCATCATCGGTTGACGGTTCTTCGATCTTGCGCACCGAGTTCCCGCGATAAGCCAGCATCATTTCGATCTCGGCAAACACGGTCGAGTCGCTGGAGAATTTGCCGTCCGAGAGCAGCGTCCACACATCTTGGTAGCGCTCGACCTTGACCTCGTTACCAGCGTCGTCGATGGTGC
>NZ_JBXAYC010000114.1:0-326 GCF_056782095.1 Dellaglioa sp. CoH-56-MRSF-13
CCGTAGAGAAGGTAATTCAGTTCAGATTGCAGGTTCACCACCATCTCAGCAAGCCGCAAGTTAGCCAACGCCTGAGCCTGTTCAACTTGGCCTAGACGATGGGCACGCGCTATCTGGAATTCGATTGTGGTTTGCAGCATGGCCTCGGATACAGCAGGACGCTGGAGTTCTTGCTCCATCCACGCTATACCCTCGGTCTGCTGCCACTCCGGGTCGGAGCCGTGCTCGATCAGGAGCCGTGTTTCGATCAGGAACGTTACATCCCGCAGCAGATACGCTGTCTTTACTAGATGGAACAGTTCCGGATCGCCACCTTTGTCCGGATG
>NZ_JBXAYC010000115.1:0-325 GCF_056782095.1 Dellaglioa sp. CoH-56-MRSF-13
GTCTTCGTGACTCACGCTAATGCACCCTTGACGCCGGAGGGGCGTCGCCGTCTTGTTCAGCTCGTCGAGGATCGCGGTTGGTCACTTCGGCGGGCGGCGGAGCGGTTCCAGTGCTCACCTGCGACGGTGAAACGCTGGGTCGACCGATCCCGGGCTGGTCTGCCGATGGCGTACCTGCCCTCTCGTCCTCATTCGTCGCCGGGCCGGTGCTCGAGGCGTTTGGAGCATCGGATCGTCGCTTTGCGGTTCACGCGACGGTGGGGTCCGCATCGGATCAGCTACCACCTCGGTGTTCCACGCTCGACCGTCGGCAGGGTGTTGGCCC
>NZ_JBXAYC010000116.1:0-325 GCF_056782095.1 Dellaglioa sp. CoH-56-MRSF-13
GGGCTGCTGGGCATTGTAACACACCCTTTACGGGCGGCCGTCTTAACATGAGGCTGTCTCCTTATACGGGCGACCGTCTTAACATGGCGGGTACCGATCGGGGATGCTCCTTCGGAGCCGGATGTTACAACACCCATCCATATAGTCTTTTAAGGGCGACCGTCTTAACATGGGAAAGGGGAGGGTTCGGGAGGGCGCAGCCCTTCCGGTGGGATGAGCGCAGCGAATCCCTCACCTGACAATTCAGCAGGGGACGCTGATCAACTGTGGAATGCGTGTCGCTACGCTCCACGCTGCCACGTCGCTACGCTCCGTGGGCGCTGCG
>NZ_JBXAYC010000117.1:0-323 GCF_056782095.1 Dellaglioa sp. CoH-56-MRSF-13
TTACCGATGCGCTGGATGCAGATGTTATGCAGTGCAGAACACGCGAACGTGGGTCGATCCAACACACCCTTGTTTACTCGCATCTTGTAGCCCAGCTTGTTAAGAACAAGGATCGTGACTTCTGCCTCGTCTCCTATTTCCATAGGGTTGCTCTTATGTAAAAGATGATTCCGACCCATAGAATAACGGATGCGGCTAGCGCCAAGGCTGCGACGCACGTGTTCGAGTTCGTGATCTCGCTCAGTATCGAACTTGCCATCAACTTCGTAGTCAGCTTCGATCTCGGACGTGGCCAGTAGGCGTGACGCCGCCCCTTCAACTGC
>NZ_JBXAYC010000118.1:0-322 GCF_056782095.1 Dellaglioa sp. CoH-56-MRSF-13
GACTATGCAGGCAGCGCCAAGATAACGCTGCGTGTGGCGTGTACGTCGTGTGGGCACGAGTTCAAAACGTCGCTGTCCCGCATGCGCTGTATGACTGGTTCGGGATGCGCAAAGTGCAACATAACGAACAGCAGGAGCAAGAAGCTGGTCACTCGCCATGGTGAGTTCACATATTCCGAGGCCTCCGCACGGTACGGTATTAAACGCGGTACCATAGCCGCCAGAGCAGCACGCGGTTGGAGTGGAGACGAAGTGTGTGGTATAACTCAACGCGCTGTTGCTGGGTTTGATCCCGAGCGAGCGGCCTTCGTGTATGGTTGGT
>NZ_JBXAYC010000119.1:0-319 GCF_056782095.1 Dellaglioa sp. CoH-56-MRSF-13
GTGTCAGCCTCGCACACGGTCCACGCGCACCAGCCTTCACGGCCCACGATACGATACCGGAACTCGTGGCGTGCGAACCGTACTTCACCGTCCTCGGTCACCACGAGCTTCACGCGATCGTCTCTCATCAACCCTCCAGCGCGAACTCGGCGCGGACCACAGCACGCACCTGAGTATCCGCCTCGAACGGGAGCACCGTGCCCAGCTTCGACGCGTACGTGGCACCACGTTCAGGGTCCACAGCTATGCACAGCGCAACGCCCTCGGTGTTCTTGAACCAAATGCGCGAATCCCAGCAAAACATTTCGTTGCGCGGAAT
>NZ_JBXAYC010000120.1:0-319 GCF_056782095.1 Dellaglioa sp. CoH-56-MRSF-13
GCTAAGGAACCTGATGTGTGGAAGAACGGATATCAGGGGATTAGCCTGCCGTCGAGTCCTAAGGCGCTGCGCAAGCTCGCGGCTCACCTCGAATTGCTGGCTACTCGAATCGAGGCCGGTGAGCAAGAGTTCGAGGCAGTTGCTGATGAGCCTAAAAAGGAGAAGAAGTGATGGATCATAATCTTGATCTTGAAACGTTGAATCGCGTGCGCGTCAATCTTCTGGCTGTGATTGAAAACGCACCAGACGAGTACATGAATGGACTGCGCATTGCACTCGGTCTGGTGGTGCGCATGCACGTATTCGAAAAGGCACGGGG
>NZ_JBXAYC010000121.1:0-318 GCF_056782095.1 Dellaglioa sp. CoH-56-MRSF-13
TTCGTGAGTAGGTTAGATATCACAATCCGCGTAATCGTCTTTGAGCTTCTGTTTCTTGTCGGCAACCGATTCGCGCAATTCGCGAACGTCCTCTATTGCGCCGCGCAATTCATCGCGCCAGTATTCCGACACGTGGCGCACTTTGATGCACTCACGGATACGAGTAAGCCGGGCCTCGGTCAAGCTTTCTTCGTGCTCGATATCGCTTTCAAGCTTCTTTGCCTCCTGATAGCGTTCGTCGTATTCTTTGTAACCCTCGGCACAAATCCGTGCGTGTTCGTCGGCTGCACGGGCCGCCTCGCGCCAGTCGTCATAAAC
>NZ_JBXAYC010000122.1:0-318 GCF_056782095.1 Dellaglioa sp. CoH-56-MRSF-13
TGTTGGACGTGCGCGCGGTCGTATGCAGCGCGTTCCTTTGCCGTTCCGTAGGGAAGGGGATCACCCTTTTTGAGGGTGCCCATTGCAACCATGTTGCGGGCTACCGCCCCGCCGCCAATGGCGTACACGTCAACAGTTACCGAATTGCCGTGATACGCCTGCACGTGTGCGACCTCACGCCCGCGCCGGTTGAGGATGACCCATGCGCTGATGCTTTGCCCTGCATTCGTGTCTCGTACGCGCTTCGCCATTTTGCTAACTCCGTTTAGGTTGTTACTCGTTGAAAGTGAGACTATTGTATGCGGGCCGGGCGGACCC
>NZ_JBXAYC010000123.1:0-317 GCF_056782095.1 Dellaglioa sp. CoH-56-MRSF-13
GGTCAGGGCATCAACGGCCGTCCGCGAGAAGGTGTGGTCTACAAGCACGCTGATTCTGGCTTCTCGTTCAAAGCGATCAGCGATTCGTACCTGCTGAAGCATGGCGAGTGATGTGTAAATAGGAGAGGGTAGTGCTCAGGAAGATTTTCGGGTTCGATGAACAGCAGTTTCCGGCGCTTGCGGGTGCCACCTTCGCCTATCTGTTTGGCCGTATCGATCAAGATGCGCTCGTCGCTCAATTGCGTGAGCAGGCCCCGTACTCGGTTGACCGTGTGTTGGCCGTGATCCGGGCCGAAGGCGTTGAGGGAGTGGGCGGC
>NZ_JBXAYC010000124.1:0-317 GCF_056782095.1 Dellaglioa sp. CoH-56-MRSF-13
GCCACCGACGCCTGCGCCGCCTCCAGGTCCGCCAACGCTTGCTCGGCGTCCTGCAGCGCTTCGCCCGCCTCGCGCTGGGTGTACTCCAGCGCCAGCGCCCACCTGGTCGCCGCCACCGCCCCCTCATTGTGCTGTTCGGCCGCTTTCAGGGCCGCGGCGGTCAGCGCACGCAACCGATCCGAGAACACGTCGGCCGCCAGGCCCGACCACGATGCCGTCCCCAGGTTGGTCTTCAGCACCTGCCTGGCGACCACCGACTGCCGCTCCAGCCGGCCCGACCACTTCCGCAAGTGACCGACCAGCGCCTCCACCAGCTC
>NZ_JBXAYC010000125.1:0-316 GCF_056782095.1 Dellaglioa sp. CoH-56-MRSF-13
ATCAAGCGCATTGAGCCTTATCGTAAATACAAAGATATGGATGATCGTCAGGCTTTTGAAGCCGCTCAGCAGGAAGAGTGGAAGCTAACGCTTATGCGCCGTGCCGAGAACTATCTGCTGAGTCAAGGGTCGATTCCGCATGATCATTTCGAGACAATGCGCTTGCATCCGGAGTTTAGCACTGTTATACTGCCGCACGTCAATCGTGTTCACCAGCTGAGCACGAGCAAAGAGGCCTTAGATAGGCAAGCTATAGTAGAGCTTTTGGCATCGGGCCCGAGCGACGTACGCAAGGTTATTTCGGACGTACAACAAC
>NZ_JBXAYC010000126.1:0-314 GCF_056782095.1 Dellaglioa sp. CoH-56-MRSF-13
CGCCATGGTCAACGGCTTGTTCAATCGCTCGTGGTCGAGTCGGGCGCTCCGCGACGTGTCTATGGTGGTACTTGGCGTCTACCACAATGAGGACATCAGTACTGTCCGGCAAGGCCTTAACAAGGCCAAGCAGTGGGGATTCGAAACGGTGCCATTCTTCGAAGTGCAGCCGAACCGCGCGTTCCTCGAAGCTGCGCTGGCTGAGGCCCGGGAGACTGCGCCGTTTGCGCTTGACGGTCTGGTCATCGCACCAAACACGTTTCGTATGGACTACGAGACGAACGATAAGCCGAAACTGATTTGGGCGTTCAAGG
>NZ_JBXAYC010000127.1:0-314 GCF_056782095.1 Dellaglioa sp. CoH-56-MRSF-13
TTGCAGTGGCGGGAACGCCTAACACGTTTACCACATCTCTATCGATAGACGGTATTCTTCTGTACACCGGGACTACTGCCTATTCGTACGCAGCGACTTCTGACATAACTAGCATATTCCTGATAGCGTTTCAGAGAAACGGGGCCTTCACGGCGATCGATGACATCTATGTGACCCTAGACGACGGGCTAAATTACGTCGGTCCCTTAGGTCCTGTGAACATTATCGTGCGAAGGCCAACATCGGACACGCAGGCGCAGTGGACAAAAGTTGGGTCCGCATCATCAAACGCGTTGACCGTAAGTCAAACAGCT
>NZ_JBXAYC010000128.1:0-313 GCF_056782095.1 Dellaglioa sp. CoH-56-MRSF-13
GATGATGTGGATCGGTATCACCGGAATGATGATGACCGTCACGTTACGGATACCGCTGTTGAAGTCTTGCGCCGTGTTGTTCGACGAATCTGAGATCACTGTAGAATCTGAGATCACTGTAAAGTCCGAGATGCCCCGGGCGTTCTTGATGGTCTGGAGGGAATCCGAACACGACTGCACGATCTGACGACCCGTGAAGTCATCGTTAGGCTCTTGCAGCGAGTACAGCAGGAACTGATAGAGCGCGACCTTTATCACGTTCACAATACGACGAATCGACAACCACGAGAGCGCGCTCATCTGCGCAGCAAGC
>NZ_JBXAYC010000129.1:0-310 GCF_056782095.1 Dellaglioa sp. CoH-56-MRSF-13
GTACTGACCCGCGAGCTGCGTGGCTTTCCCGATATCGGATGCGGCCCCCGACGACGAGAAGGTTTGGCCAAACACCAGCTCTTCGGCCGCGCGGCCCGCGAGCAACACGCAAATCTCGTCCAGAACGTTCTGCTTCGACATGATATCCTCGCCCTCGACCACGGGCATCATGTAACCGCCCTTGAACGATGCGACGTTCACCTTCAGCTCGAACGGAGCAACGCGCTTCAGCAGCGCGTAGACCAGAGCGTGGCCCGCTTCGTGCGCCGCGACCATCGCCGTGAATTCCACGCTCCGCTTCTTCTTTTCC
>NZ_JBXAYC010000130.1:0-310 GCF_056782095.1 Dellaglioa sp. CoH-56-MRSF-13
GTCACTGGAGTACATGAATGTGCCAGTCCCCAAACAGCTTAAGGCCGGTACGTATGCGGTACGTGCCACCATGTTGTACAAATTCAACCCTTTCAAGAACGGAGTCGTGGACACGCGTCTTGGATTTATTGAGGTGAACTAATGGGTTACTCAATCACACGCGATCAACTCGCAAAATTCGCACCCAACGCCAACGCCGCGTCGCTCGACGCACTAGTCGCGGGGGCCAACGCGGCGACGGCACGTTTCGGTATCGATTCGAGCCCTCGCCGCGTGCGTTATTTTATGGCGCAATCGTCATATGAAACGC
>NZ_JBXAYC010000131.1:0-310 GCF_056782095.1 Dellaglioa sp. CoH-56-MRSF-13
GTTCAAGGGTTGTCCCTTTGATGTGAACTTGCGCCAGTGTTACGTGTCCCTCAATATCTCAGAATCCCCGAGTGAGCCAGACCACGAACGCACGTTCCTCGCTAACTGCGGTGCTATGGGCATCTACTACGATTCGACATTGCAGTCCTCGTCGCTCGTGCTGCCGCTTTATAGCGAAGAGATGGTGGAGCGTGCAGCAGAGTTGCGTGAGTCGGAGCTGAATAAGTTCTACGGTGATCTGTACTTTCCGCACATGGTCATCGTCCCGTACTTCCCGCCCTCGCGTCGCCACTTCAAGGCCTTTGTGAAC
>NZ_JBXAYC010000132.1:0-309 GCF_056782095.1 Dellaglioa sp. CoH-56-MRSF-13
TCCCATCTGTTTCTGCCACCGCGATATAACGCGACGGCCCATTTGCTGTCGTCATCTGAGTTACCCCAGAAGAGCTAGAAGTCTTGAAGGACCCCTGAATGTTTTGGTAACGATTCGAGTTACCGCGCATGACTACCGCGCGAACATCGGACACAGCAGGAATGTTCCACTTGTAGGTATCGGTCTGACCAGTGGCATTAGCCGTCACGTAGTTAGCGCCGGTCGTATCCGTAGCAGACTGCCAGTTAGGCTCAGCGCCCGATGGCGTCCACTGAGTGAGCGATCCGTTACCTGTGGCGTTCACTGCGT
>NZ_JBXAYC010000133.1:0-309 GCF_056782095.1 Dellaglioa sp. CoH-56-MRSF-13
TATTGGCAGTGCCACGACCACGCGTATTCCGGGTCCGCGTGCATAGTACTAGCCAGCTTGATGTATGGCGTCGGTCCTGTCTCTTCCTCGGCTACGTGCTCATGTTCGTCTTCCCCGACATCCAGCGTGTCCTCATCCTCACTGTCGTTGATATCGAGTTCAGCCTCGTACTTAACCTCCCAATCCTGCCCTCCGGGAGCGCCGTGCGCATACTCATCCATGAGCGCATCAGGATTGTTCTTCAGGTGGTCACGGAAATTGCTAAGGCATTTTTCGACTTCGGCGGCCCCAAACGTAGGCGTGTAGTTC
>NZ_JBXAYC010000134.1:0-309 GCF_056782095.1 Dellaglioa sp. CoH-56-MRSF-13
GTTCGTAAGCCGGGCTCGCATCCCAACCCACATCTGCGATCTTATATCGATCGAGCCCGTGGGTCGCATAGTCGAAATCACCGTGGCAGTGACCGTGCAGCATCCAGTAACCGTGCTGGCAGTTACGCCAGTGGGCAATCGGGTGGTGGTCCATAATGATGTTGCGCCCATTAAACTTGATGTAAGCGCGATGCTCATGCACTTCCCGGAACAAGCCACTGGTCTTGTAGAACTCGATGTGCTTGTCGTCGTGATTGCCCAACACCAGAAACTTGTTCGGCGTCTCGATCTGTTCGATGAGTGCGCCAG
>NZ_JBXAYC010000135.1:0-307 GCF_056782095.1 Dellaglioa sp. CoH-56-MRSF-13
GCCCAGCGGTTTCGATTTGTTCATGGTGATGCTCGATGAGGAACCCGACGAGGGCCGGGTGCGTGCCGTCCGCATGATTAGCGGGGCACAGACCAGCTGGAGCCGTACGGAATTGGTGTACCCGCGTGACGTGTCGATCAAGGTGATTCGCTGATGGAACTCGATCTTTCGAACAACCGGATCGACCGGCTTGCTCAGGTGGTAGCTGCACTCGAACAGCACCACCCCCGTAATGAGAAGGGTCCTATCTGCATCGTGGCCCCGCGTCGAGTGCATCGCCAGTGGAAGTACGCGTGGCGGCAATATC
>NZ_JBXAYC010000136.1:0-306 GCF_056782095.1 Dellaglioa sp. CoH-56-MRSF-13
TGCCATTCTCTTCTCCCTCGTCGATCACGACGTGATTCATGAGCGCCAGCGCGAATTCAATAGGATTGAATGCTTTGTGCTGATACTCGCCTGTGGTGTACGTGTGATAGCACTCGTACGAAAGGTTTGCTATTTCGTTGAACGTGAGATTCAGTTTCGCTTTCACGGATGCCCCAAGTCGTCGAGAACCGAGTCGCACACGTCCCGGATGCCGCGATCAAACTCGTTTTCGCGCTCACTCTTGTTGAACTGGCCGCCCGACAGGTCCCGGAGCCGCGCCATCGTCTCCACTTCGTGCTCTTCCCC
>NZ_JBXAYC010000137.1:0-306 GCF_056782095.1 Dellaglioa sp. CoH-56-MRSF-13
TGTTTCATGATCAAGACTGCTGCGAGTCGGTGTACATCGAATCGATTGTTGGCAACCTCACTGACCTATTGGGTACTCCACTTCTGGTGGCAGAAGTCGTATCTTGGGCTGATGGTCAGGATGGTGTGCCTCCCCCGATCCTGCCCCGGCGCGAAAGCTGGATGGACGATGAAGATTACGCTGATCACTGCACGTATGCAGTAGAGTCGTACCGATGGACGTTTTACAAATTCGCGACAATTCGCGGGTATGTTGATATTCGATGGTACGGTACAAGCAACGGCTATTATGGCGAGGGTGTTGACC
>NZ_JBXAYC010000138.1:0-306 GCF_056782095.1 Dellaglioa sp. CoH-56-MRSF-13
TGCTGGTGCCGATTCGCGCGGCCTGTTTCTCGCCGCACTGATCCAGCTTCGACGTGACCCCCACTTCAAAGGCGACATTCTGCTGTCCGCGCTGCGTGTTGCGGTAGGCGATCCGGACTATGAATTCCAGTCTCCAGTCGAGCGCGCGGCTTGGAAAACTATGGCGTTTCCAGTACTCTACGGGTACACTAAAAACTGAAGTGCTCTAATTTTATGGGGCACTACAGGAGAAAACAATGTTTCTGAGTAACCCCTTTTGGTCTGCAAAGCCAAAGATAGTTGTTGGTAGCGGCAACATCTTTATGC
>NZ_JBXAYC010000139.1:0-302 GCF_056782095.1 Dellaglioa sp. CoH-56-MRSF-13
GTTTCGGTGTACGACACGACACGCAGCACTCAGTACCCGATCGAGCAATTCAACTGTTCGCTGACCGATTACACGGACAGCAATGGTCTGGAGACAGAGCTTGAACAAGCGATTAACCCGTTCTCGCAATACATTCGGGTAACGTCGAACGTACCGAGCCTGCCGACACCTCTTCCCATTATCTCATCGGTCAGTACTCCTGTGAATATGGCGGGCGGTAACTCGGGCGGTGCTGTTACGTCGCTTCAAGTCGCTGGCGCATGGAACGTGTTTGCGAACAAGCAGCTGTACAAGATCAACAT
>NZ_JBXAYC010000140.1:0-299 GCF_056782095.1 Dellaglioa sp. CoH-56-MRSF-13
GTTACCCACTATATAGACAGCACCAAGCGGAAGCTTTGTATTCTTGATGCGCCCGTATACGTAGTTGTCTGTCGGGTTGCTGGAACCGTTAGGAATTGCCGATAGGCCGGCAACGCCGCCCGGTTTGTCTATCTGGTCAGATGGAATCGCACCAACATCGTTGGCAGTCAGAACCAAATACTGATCGGTCTTGCCATTGACTGATTGAATCTGCGTGCTCAGCAATCCTGAGGATGTCACGTTCAGACCAGCGCCGACGATATCGGCACCCAGCGTCGAGGTCGTAGCCGGTGGCAATG
>NZ_JBXAYC010000141.1:0-299 GCF_056782095.1 Dellaglioa sp. CoH-56-MRSF-13
GTGTAGACTACGAGTCCGGTGGCGATCTGACAAGAACCATTACGCTAGGGTTCTCATTTGATCCAGCCGACTGTCATGGTGAGGATTTGGCATTTGCTTTCCGAAAGGCAATTCGGAAAGCAAAAAGCGATGGTCGCTGCATAGCCATCAATGTCATGCACCGAGCGGAAATTGGTAATGCGGCGTGCGTAGCATCGTACGGAGCTGTGTCATACGTAGACAAAATTGTTGGGCATCGCGTCGAACACGAAGTGAATGGCACCAGCCGGGTCTATGTGATTTTGAAATACACGGGAGGC
>NZ_JBXAYC010000142.1:0-298 GCF_056782095.1 Dellaglioa sp. CoH-56-MRSF-13
GGCATTATGAACACCGCAAACTCGGCTGACTGATCGACAGGGGGGAGTTCGGACAGTATTGGTACGTCCAGTGGTTTGATAAATGACTTGGCTTTCTTGCCGGGAGCTAATTTGTACGTAATGGCATCGACAACCGGAATCTACACTATTCCGAATCCGGGAGCGGTCGGTACAGCAGGACTTCTCACGGGAACGTTGACACCAACATTGCGTAGCTCCGCAGGAGGTTCGATCAGCGCCCTGATGCTAGTTGGGTCGTACATGGTTGCGTTCGGTGCTAATGGATATATCGCAACAT
>NZ_JBXAYC010000143.1:0-297 GCF_056782095.1 Dellaglioa sp. CoH-56-MRSF-13
GGTTCGGGCCCTCCCGCACCGAATTCTTGGCAGAACTAAAAAGATGGGTTGATCTGTACAAACCGGACGGCTTCGTTGCGGAACGCTTCATGACGCGCGGTATCCAATCTATTGGCACCACCATCGAAATGGTCAGCGTCATGATCGGTCTACTGGCAGGCACCTATCCGGATATACCGATGCTAACGATACCGGCCGCGCAATGGAAGAATGCATGGCACCAGCGTCACAAGGGCTCTACGCTCGAAGAGACGTATAAGGCATCGCGCACAACCCCACACCAAGTGGATGCGTGCT
>NZ_JBXAYC010000144.1:0-295 GCF_056782095.1 Dellaglioa sp. CoH-56-MRSF-13
GAATCACGTACGAAATGTTCGGATTCGACTTCATGGCCGCATTAACCAAGTCCGATATATAGAAGTTGGTCATCAGCAGCCCCGGACGCTTCGAGAACAATGTCTGGATAGCCTGCTCTACACTCTGCTGAACTTGTAGCAAGTTGGCGCTGTTGAATGCATATACGTCAAGCGCCACATTGCGGGCAATTGCGATCGGGTCCTGCCATATGAAGTACGTGCTGTACATCGTGACTTTCTGACAGTAGTTCAGAAAGTCCTGAATCTGAGCCTGCGTCCACGGGCTAGCGGTGAG
>NZ_JBXAYC010000145.1:0-293 GCF_056782095.1 Dellaglioa sp. CoH-56-MRSF-13
CGTCCGATACTCTTCTTCCGTCATGCGCCCATGCACGTCGCCCAGTTGCTTGAGCGCGAATTCCTTCGACATAGATTTGCGCTGCGACAGGAGAATCGCCAGACCCAGACCTTCCGGACCATCGTAGGAACTCAGGCGGTTACCCGTAATCTGCTCGTACTCGTGCAGCGGATCGAAATCGTCGGCTTCGAAGTAGTCGTCTGCTGCGTTGTATTGTGCGCTCATGTTCCCTCCGTTGTGTAGTCAATGCGCGCAGTGTACGCCGCTATTTACTCGTCGTCAACTCCAAAATC
>NZ_JBXAYC010000146.1:0-292 GCF_056782095.1 Dellaglioa sp. CoH-56-MRSF-13
TGCCCACACGGAGCCACGGATTTGCGTTTTTGACACACCGTTAGAAGTCTTGACGGTTAGGCCAATCTTTCCCTTTTCGGTAGACACCGCCAATTCCGATCGCTCCTTGGTAGCGACAGCCCTCGCGTTATCCATGAAGCCCATCACATCCTTCTTCACCATCTCGATGACCGTGCCATCGACCTTGCGAACTTCCCGAGCCTTCTCCATCACCATGTCGGTGTCGATCACCGATTCCTCGTCCGAAGCCGGCAGTGCCAGCACCACATCGAGCACTGGGTTCTGGACAAAC
>NZ_JBXAYC010000147.1:0-292 GCF_056782095.1 Dellaglioa sp. CoH-56-MRSF-13
GACTTGGATAACTTCCTCTACACCGATCCGTATTCGGGTCGTGATAACCGCACCGACGATCCCGCTGAGCTGGAATACACGGTGCCGGACATGCTGCGGGAATTCGGGTACAATACGCCGGTCAATCGTGTGACTCGCGCCAAGTTCCGGGTGGTGGGCGACACGTCGGCATCGCTTTCGTGCTACTGATCATGAACATGCGACGGCGTAGGCTGCGGTATAAGCCAATGGTGCTGAACCGCTACGGGTATTCGTATGATTGGGAGTTGCAGATACGTGGAAAGTACTGTAT
>NZ_JBXAYC010000148.1:0-291 GCF_056782095.1 Dellaglioa sp. CoH-56-MRSF-13
GTCCAGTGATGTTGGAACGAGCCGAGCGAGACCGATGCCCTGTAGAATCCGGGCTCAAGCGGCGTATGGTGATGGACCCGGTGAACGGCGATCGGGTACTCGGCGTTGTTCCGGAACTGGGAAATGTGCACCGTTCTCATAGGGAGCCCAATTGGTTTTGCATCTGCCTGTCGTCGAGCCCAAGATCGCTGATCAGGGCTTCTAGGGCCGCAATCCCGCCACTCGCGTAATCCATGGCCGCCTCATCGTGGTGCTCTTCGGCTCGATCGACTTTGGCCACCCAACGTGCGT
>NZ_JBXAYC010000149.1:0-291 GCF_056782095.1 Dellaglioa sp. CoH-56-MRSF-13
TCACAAAAATGCGCAAAGCACGATCCATCGAGGCCGTAGCCCGCTACAGTGCGCCGCACTGGATCGTCATGATTCGGAATCCGGGAGACAAAGAATGGACGCCGCTTCTCGACAACGAGAAAAAGGTGGAAAACCAAAACGAGTTTGCGGAAATCATCAAGACGCGTGCCGCAGTCCGCACCTTTCCCAACGCAATCGAGGCAAATCGCTGGATCATTCAGAACGTGACGGGTGTGCAACAGCCTCTCGTGGCTCAGGGCACGCAGCAGATTTGGCAATCCCAGCAAGCTG
>NZ_JBXAYC010000150.1:0-290 GCF_056782095.1 Dellaglioa sp. CoH-56-MRSF-13
GGCGCGATATGAAATGATGTGTCCACTCAAGCAGATTAGCGCGCTTGCCTCCCTTGTCGATCAATCCCATATCCTCCAGGTAATTATAGATCGGCCATGTTATGAGCCGCGCCACATCACTGTGACCGTGCGACGAAGAGCTGTGCCAGTTTGCCAGACCAGCAATTGACCACTCCATTTCAGCTGCACGCTTCGGGCCCGGGTGTATGGTGTGCTCAATGAATCGCTCCAGACTCATCGGTCCTTCATCTTCTGGTTCTGGCGTTTCGTGATGATCTAGTTCGGGGTCC
>NZ_JBXAYC010000151.1:0-290 GCF_056782095.1 Dellaglioa sp. CoH-56-MRSF-13
GGCCACCTGGGTGGGCAACGTGTCCGGCCAGACCGCACTGCGCAGCCTCTCCTTCGACGGCATCGGGGGTGGCAACGTCAAGTTCTCGATCGCCCGGCCGATCCTGAAAGCGCTCGACGCCCTCTACGGCGGCGACGACTTCCCGAAGCCGGACAACTCGGTGCTGTACGGCAGCCAGGTGACCGTGCCCGACGTCAGCGGCAAGACGCCCGACCAGGCGACGGCGCTGCTGCAGGGCCTCGGCCTCACCGTCACGGTCGATCAGACCCCGCTCGGGACCGGGGTCTGAT
>NZ_JBXAYC010000152.1:0-285 GCF_056782095.1 Dellaglioa sp. CoH-56-MRSF-13
GCTCCTGACTAAACTCGTACATACCATTCACGTTGTCGAGATCGACGCGGTACAGAATATCCGTGTCCTGCTCGTGGCGCACGTACATGTACGGCAATTCCCCGATGTTGCACTTCACATCGAAATCCGGGTCCACGCTCTTCTCCATCTCGCGTTCGCGGGCCTCTCCCTCACGACGCTCAGCGTCTTGCCGCTCGCGCTCACGGCGCGAAATCTCCTGTTCCTCCAGCCGATTGCGCTCGTCCATGAAGTCCCAGAATCCGTCGATTGTGAGCCAATTCGAAT
>NZ_JBXAYC010000153.1:0-283 GCF_056782095.1 Dellaglioa sp. CoH-56-MRSF-13
GGGTGGTGTCACCAGGTAGGGACGCCTCTCGGTCGGAGCGTGCATACGGCGAGCTCCAGAACTGTTCTGCACGGCCGCCGTCGTCGGGCGGCACGATCCGGGCCAGCAGGAGTGACTGCGACGCGGCATGGAACTCGTCCCCGGTCCACATGTACTCGACAGTGCGCGTGCCCGTCGCATCGCAGTGGACGGTGATGTCGCCACCCGAGAAGGCGAACAGCACGAACCGTCCCGAGAGCCGATCGAGCGACTCCAGTTCGGTCCCTCGCCGCCAGTCGTCGAT
>NZ_JBXAYC010000154.1:0-283 GCF_056782095.1 Dellaglioa sp. CoH-56-MRSF-13
CCTCAGGAGCGGATCACGCGTGCTGCCCGGGCCAAGCTACCCAATTTCTGGGTGCAGGAGCATCGAGCAACCGCCGATCCGAAATCCATTACGCCGTTCCCCGTGATAGAAAACGGAAAAACGTGGGTGATGCTGCCCCGTGGTTCCGGGTTCCCGGGAACGAAAAGCGCGGTACGCGCGACCCGTGATTTGGTGCAGTGGAAGAAGCATGAACCTCGAATGATACGGTTCGGGACAGTTGCCCAAATACGCGAAACTGCACGAAAATTGAAGGATTCTGGGG
>NZ_JBXAYC010000155.1:0-283 GCF_056782095.1 Dellaglioa sp. CoH-56-MRSF-13
TAGGTGTTTCGTGTGTCCTCGTCTAGATTGCCAACGGTCTGCGTGTCTTGACCGTCCTCAGCAATTTCGTCTTCCGGGATCGAGAGCGGTACGCCGTTCACGACTGCACGCACCGCACTCGCACGCCGGATGCGGAAATCCAGATCGGCGGCCTCGCTCAGGAGCATCTCTGCCTTACTACGCAGCTCCATCCACCTGCTTCGTAGGGACGTAAGGTTTTGGAAGTCCTCAATCAGTTCCTTGCTCATACTGCCTCCTGCTTCGCACGACGCGGGAGTAGCAG
>NZ_JBXAYC010000156.1:0-282 GCF_056782095.1 Dellaglioa sp. CoH-56-MRSF-13
GTAATCGCGCTCGTGGTCCGGGTATACAGCCTCCGTATCCGTGCCGGAGCCCTTTGCGCTATTGAGCAGCGCGTCCTGCACGCGATCCGCAAGCTTCGTCACAAACGTCGCAGCATGGCCCCCAATTTCGTACGTCTCATCATCGACGAGCGTCCGGAACTCGTCCAACGCCTTTTCGACGCCGACCTGATACCCGCGTTCGTACGCGGCCGCCTCCGGGCCCTCAACATCTGCGTCATTGGCAACGATGAGCAGCGCCTGCGTCTCGAACTCGTACTGGCC
>NZ_JBXAYC010000157.1:0-281 GCF_056782095.1 Dellaglioa sp. CoH-56-MRSF-13
CCCGAACGCACAGCAGCACGTTGAACTTTCTTCGCTTGCTTATACGCTGCACTCTTGTAACGGCTGCTTTCGCGTGCGGCCACCGAAGCTGCACTGCCTTTACTGTAGAGCAGGATCGATTTCTTTTTCCACGTCGGCACCAGATCAGTAGGTGACACGATTCTCATCCCAGAATCCAAAACGCTGGCCACCTGCTCAGCCAAACGCTGGTCGGACACAACGAAGAAAAGTGGTTTATCCGATTTTGCAACGCGAGCGCCAGAACGAAATAGAAACTGGAT
>NZ_JBXAYC010000158.1:0-280 GCF_056782095.1 Dellaglioa sp. CoH-56-MRSF-13
CGGATGCCACCATCTTTGACGGATCAGACCCGCGTGAAACGGCGCTTGCCGTTAAGCAGCTTCTGGCCGACTGGGTGCGCGTGTCCCAAGAAATACCAGAGGCATACCGTCAGCGTTTTGTTGACGTGGTGCTGAACCACCACAAACAGTAAGGAGCAGATCATGAAGTACGCAGAAGACTACAGCTGGCGAATCCATGGAGGGCGCGACGTAATTATGTCGTCGCTAGTCGGCCACACCATTGTCGCGATTGACACGGATGATGCGAAACGCAACATCT
>NZ_JBXAYC010000159.1:0-279 GCF_056782095.1 Dellaglioa sp. CoH-56-MRSF-13
TTTTTACTCGCCGCCTTCCATGTCGCGGATAGTTTCGAGCAGGTTCGCTTGTTTCGTCACCGCGTCGCGCATGAAATCGTTGCTGACGGCGAACACTGCCGAAGCGCTTCCGGCCACATGGTTGTTCAGATAGTTGACCGTGCCATCGCGGGATTTGATCCAGTCCTTCTGCATCTGGTTCAGCGCTGCGATGCCCGCCGAATCATTCGCCGCCTTGCGGTGCGCTATCAGCTTGTTGTAGGCCGCGTTCAACCGTTTCTTTTGCACTGCGATCGCGGC
>NZ_JBXAYC010000160.1:0-276 GCF_056782095.1 Dellaglioa sp. CoH-56-MRSF-13
CGTCGAGAGAATCCGACCAGTATTCGTCACCTACCTCAATGGGTTCACCGTGGACGGTATGCAGACGGCTTTTCTTTCCCTTCGCCAGTTTCTTAGCCGGACGTTCCAGCAGCTCACAGTCCAGATCGTCGGCCTCAGCCGAAATAATGCTGCCAACGTCACCGTGCTCCACAACTTCGAGAATAATGTGGCTCGGGCTCTTGATCTCGATGACTCGTGCGTTCACGTTTTGGCTGTAAACGCAGCAGGTAGCGCCCACCACGATAGGGCTACCAC
>NZ_JBXAYC010000161.1:0-276 GCF_056782095.1 Dellaglioa sp. CoH-56-MRSF-13
CCCGCATTCGAGATGGTGCAAAGCAGAAGGACATAGTTAGCGAATTCGGGCGCAGCCGAGAGTTTATTCGCCGGATCGCAAGAGAACACAATCTATAGGAGATTTAAATGCCGTCACGTCAGATTACCCACGACGCGCGCGAGGGTAAAGGAAGCAAAGAAAGTTTGGAGCACAAGTGGGATAAAGCCAAGGGGATAGCAGAAAAAGAATATGGTCCCGGGCACTGGGGTGCTGTCGAACACATTTATCAGAATATGCGAGATTCAAAGAAACATG
>NZ_JBXAYC010000162.1:0-276 GCF_056782095.1 Dellaglioa sp. CoH-56-MRSF-13
GACGATATCATCGAAGACCGTAAATGGCGTGCGGGGCACTCGCGCATTGAGGTCAAGGGCACGCGACACTGGTCGTTCACAGAGGTCGCGGAGCGCGCACTGAAGTTGATATCGAGCGCCAAGCACCGTGAGCACCCAACAAAAGAGCTTCGTGCTCTTGTCCGACAGCTGAACCGCCATCGACGCACGTTGCCTGAGTTGGATTCGATGCGCTGTGTTGTTCAATCCATCATGCAAGTTCTGGAAGAGGAAATTGCGGATCGTTGGATCAAGAAG
>NZ_JBXAYC010000163.1:0-276 GCF_056782095.1 Dellaglioa sp. CoH-56-MRSF-13
GTCGGGTACCACGTCCCCACTTACGGGCTCATATACAACGGTAAGCAGCTCCATGTTCACTCCTTATTGCGGCTCGTCAAAGATGGGGGCGAAGCGCGGGTCTCCGTTTTCAAGCGTCCCGAAGAACAGCTCATGAGGGCGGACCCACGTCTTTCGTTCATGCGGCCACACGTGTTCGTAGATCACCATCTCTTCCTGTGTCTCCGAGTGCGTGGCAAGTCCCACGAACTTGTAGAGACCACCTTTGTAGTGGCGATGCGTGGCCTCGCGCAACGC
>NZ_JBXAYC010000164.1:0-275 GCF_056782095.1 Dellaglioa sp. CoH-56-MRSF-13
GAGGCTGCGGGCATGAGTATGAAAACTCTCTGCAACCTTGACAAACAAGGAATCTGGAACGAGGTGGGCCGCATCAAGGGGTTCTCGCACGCAACGATCCAGCTGTTGGTGGATGGCGTTGCAGAGTTCCGAGCGTGGTATCGTCCTCTTAAGGGCGTGTTCAAGATCGATGGCGAACTGCCAGTGCGGAAGAAGGCAGCAGGCGCGAAGCTAGCAGGGGTCAATGTGGCTTGGACCAGTTACCGCTCGGCTGACGAAGAGGCGTTTGTCGAGGC
>NZ_JBXAYC010000165.1:0-272 GCF_056782095.1 Dellaglioa sp. CoH-56-MRSF-13
CCACAGTGTAAGGCCCGGAGCAGTTTAGGCAGTTCAGCTCAACGATGCGCAAATCTGTCACATCTTCGACAACTTCGCAAACATCCATGACATACGCACGCGGTGCCGTAGGATGGTGCACCGTCTTGTGATACGCGCGAAGCTTGTCTGCGTCCTGCGCGTACACCTTCTTGTGCTGGACGTGCCCACGATTGCGATACTCAGCAATGTCGATCACTTCCCCGTCAACCACAAACATCCGGAACTCGCGACCCAAATTCTGTAGATCGCTG
>NZ_JBXAYC010000166.1:0-271 GCF_056782095.1 Dellaglioa sp. CoH-56-MRSF-13
GTGGCAAGTGCACACTACAAGTACGCGACAAATCGCCAAACTGATGGTGGGGACGGTAGTCAGCTGTGGTTCCCGATTGCGGCATCGTCCAGTACGTGGATAGAGGTTAACGCTCAGTACATGCACAGTATCGATCTGACGGTCGGCAACCGTATCATGATCGTTCAGACACCTGAGGGGTACTACCGCTCAGTGCAGTCTATTACGCAGAATGGTTCGAACTACAGATTGAATTTGAACTGCACGAATGACGGGTCTTACAATAACAAAC
>NZ_JBXAYC010000167.1:0-270 GCF_056782095.1 Dellaglioa sp. CoH-56-MRSF-13
TTCCTCGTTGGTTCGTGCCAGACGGCGGATGCAGCGTACGGTCTGCTTCACGATCTGCGTCAGGACCGAGAAGCAGCGCTAGCCTCGGCGCGTGCCAGCGAAAAAAGAATTCTGGCCAAGGTGATGCGTGCAGAGGCCGCGCTTCAGAATGCGGACAACGAGGCTGATCGTCTCGACGCCGAGGCCGAGCTGGACGAAATTGCGGCTATGCGCGAGATCAATGAGTCGAATGTTCGCGCGGCCGAGGACGAGGTAGCTTTCATTCACGAG
>NZ_JBXAYC010000168.1:0-270 GCF_056782095.1 Dellaglioa sp. CoH-56-MRSF-13
CTCGTTCCTCGTGAATTCTAGCCGACCTGACCCGAATGAGTACAGTTGGCATGTCTACACGAAGGCAACACCGACTGCGGTTAGCGCGAACCTCGTACTCGAAAAGGGGCAACGATTCGGGGTTCGTGCACACCCGGTGTCGCAACATTCAGTACAGGTAGTCGTTGCTGGGTCCTCGCGCATATACAGCGTGAGCGCAGCTCGACTTCCGCGCCTGCCCAAAGGAGCAAAGAAATGAAACCTCGTATCCTTTTCTGGGGTATCGTGTTT
>NZ_JBXAYC010000169.1:0-268 GCF_056782095.1 Dellaglioa sp. CoH-56-MRSF-13
GTCCAACATCCTTGTCGTTGGCTTTGACGTGGTGAAGCCGATCGTGAAAATTCAAGCCGTTCGCGACGGTGAGAAGGTTCGGGAAGCGTTTCGCACGCTTGTCGAAGCGCGTCGTGATGCCAAATCTGTTCGCGTCAGTGAAGTTGGGTGATCAAATGAAAAAATCTCTCGTTGTCTCGTTCCTCGCCGCATCGGCATTTTCCATCGCTGCACATGCAGCCACGCCGACGAAGGCTGATCCGGTGAAGCAGTGTTTCGACCACGCTCA
>NZ_JBXAYC010000170.1:0-267 GCF_056782095.1 Dellaglioa sp. CoH-56-MRSF-13
CCCTGATTTCTTCTTTGTGCTGTACTGGCTACGCCTGAACTCGTTCACGAAGTCCAACTACGTGCACCACGCAGAGTGTAAGGATAAGAATCACAAGAAGCGCGTATCGTACACAATCAATGCCGCAGAATTCGATCGACAGCTGGCGGCTGGTGAGATCACACAAGAGCAACGTGACGAGATAGCGCGTCTAGCGCTCCCCGAGGATTCGCTGAAGCTTTCGCAGATCATCACGAACACCACGATGACGATCAACGAGCTTGAGAC
>NZ_JBXAYC010000171.1:0-267 GCF_056782095.1 Dellaglioa sp. CoH-56-MRSF-13
GGGCACGGGCGCGTTGATGGGTCTTAATAACGGCGTCTATTATGCGGGTGCCGCACTCGCAGATTGGGCTCGTGAGCGTGGCTGTACATGGGAAGGCAATCATTTTGGGGTCGGGCTGCGGGCATGCACGGACGCAGGCTGGAATTACATTCGCGGACGCGGAAAAGGGGAAAATATGATGAAAACAAAGACTGAAGGTGTGATTGTGACGAAACGTCGGAGCGGTCTCACGTTCAACGACATCGAGGAAGGCGAGCTGTTCAAAAT
>NZ_JBXAYC010000172.1:0-266 GCF_056782095.1 Dellaglioa sp. CoH-56-MRSF-13
AAGTATTTTGAAGGATCATCATGATAGCTGTTGATTTTCTCAAGACCTACGCGATTAAGATCGCGCTTGTCCTGATAGTGTCCGTGGCAGGTGCCGCACTTGGCTACAAGCTGGGTTATGACTCTGCGTGGTCAACTCAGCAGGCCACCATCAACAAAATGGCCAAGGCCGAGAATGATCGCCGCGACAGCGCTAATTCGCGGCTCAACAACGCGGAGCAAGCAGCACCGAAGCTAACTCAGCAGGCTGAGGCTAAGACTAAGGTT
>NZ_JBXAYC010000173.1:0-266 GCF_056782095.1 Dellaglioa sp. CoH-56-MRSF-13
ATCGCATAGCCTGACCACTCTATGCCCACGCACACAAATGACTCGCGTTTTTCTTCGAGCGCGCAAATCACTCCATCCAAAATGCGCAGCTTGTACTCACGAACCTTGTTCATTACCAAGTCTCCAGCATGTGCCGCACCCAATTGATGCGGGTTTGACGCATTCGCGCAGCGTGTTCCGGGACCTCAATCAGATCGGCCACGCTAATGCCGGTCAGGTGCTCAATCCACCACTCCAGCGTCGCGATCCCAACGCCGATGCTATTT
>NZ_JBXAYC010000174.1:0-266 GCF_056782095.1 Dellaglioa sp. CoH-56-MRSF-13
GATTACGTTGGTATCTTTTCTCCCTCTCCTTCCCCTTCCCCCTTTTTTTTTCTTTCCCCCTTTTTTTGCTTCTCTTCTCCTCTTTCCTCTCCTTTTCCTTTCTCCTCTCCCCTTCCTCTTTCTCCTTTCTCCCCCCCTCCCTCTTTCTCCTTTTCTTCTTCCCTCCCCTTCTTTTCCCCCCCCCCTCTCTTCCCTCCTCCTCTCTTTTTTTTCTTTCTTCCCTCTCCTCCCCTCCCCCCCTTTCCCCTCCTCTCCTTCCCCTTTCC
>NZ_JBXAYC010000175.1:0-265 GCF_056782095.1 Dellaglioa sp. CoH-56-MRSF-13
CGTAGGCCTTCTGATATCCAGCCTTGATCGCGGACGCAGACCATACGTAATCCTCGCCCCACTCAATATCCGGATAAGGCAAATCCTTCCACACGCGACGGGACATTGCCGAGTTATTATCCGAGTAAAAATATGCCAGCATGCGCCACGTAATACTTCCTCGGAAATAATGACTAGGCAGACCAACCGACGAATCTATGACCGATGGCAATAATTTCAAATTATCAAAATGACCTTCGATATCCCTCGACACAAAAGGTCCATG
>NZ_JBXAYC010000176.1:0-265 GCF_056782095.1 Dellaglioa sp. CoH-56-MRSF-13
GCTGACCGAAAGAACAAGAAGCAAAGTGGGCCGGCCGTCGATAGCCAGTACACCAAACCTACGGGCGACGTGTACGATTATTTGCCGGATGTGTACTCGATGCTGAGTGACGCTAGGATCACGTATTTCCAACCGAAAAAACACGAAGCTGACGATGTACTAGCCTCGGTAGGTCATCAGTACTCCGACGAGTATCAAGTTGTGCTAGGCGCGCAGGACAAGGATGACTACCAGTGCATGAAGGGAAAGCACGTGCTTATGTACG
>NZ_JBXAYC010000177.1:0-265 GCF_056782095.1 Dellaglioa sp. CoH-56-MRSF-13
GGTTACGGAGTGGCACCAAAAGGCGATTTGCCGCTTGCCTTTGACCGCGCACTTACGAGCGCGGGCATTAAGGTGCACGACGAGCGCGGGCCGGTCACGCAAACCGCGATGACTGAGGCGGCGACGCTGGCGGCCATCGCCCGGACGCTGGGTTACGAAAAACTGTTGATCGTGTAAGCAAAAATGGACAAAATCGATTTTGAGTTTTTGGCGTGGCTGGTTCGCTGCTGTTTGTTCCGCGATGACTTGCGGGCGCAAATCGAGG
>NZ_JBXAYC010000178.1:0-263 GCF_056782095.1 Dellaglioa sp. CoH-56-MRSF-13
GTTATCGAGGCGTATCGCGAGCGCCCGGGTTATCTGATCGGACTGGACGGTGAAGCATGTCTCCGTGCCGGCCAAGAGCTGTGGGACCGTGGTCTCGTGCATCAGCCGCGTACGTTCGGCGCGTACCCCACGAAGCTCCCGAAGGATACGTGGATTTCGGTGCCAGTGGACGAGCGTGACCTGAGCTGGGGTGCCTGATGGGGATTCGTGATTGGATTCAGGGGACATCTGCATCACGTGATGCAGATACATCTGTTCAAACC
>NZ_JBXAYC010000179.1:0-263 GCF_056782095.1 Dellaglioa sp. CoH-56-MRSF-13
CGATACGGCTGCGACATCTGCCGCGCCAGCGGCAACGGAGACGCCGTCCGCGCTGCCGACCAGTCAGGCTGGCGTAGCGGCGCCTGCTGCCGATCCGAACGCGCTGGTGATGAATTTTACCGCTGACTGCTGGCTCGAAGTCACTGACGCCACGGGTAAGAAGCTGTTTAGCGGTATGCAGCGTAAAGATGGTAATTTAAACCTAACCGGTCAGGCGCCTTATAAACTTAAAATTGGCGCGCCGGCCGCGGTGCAGATCCAGT
>NZ_JBXAYC010000180.1:0-262 GCF_056782095.1 Dellaglioa sp. CoH-56-MRSF-13
GGTGTCGAGCAGCACGCACCGAACCGGACCCAAAAGGCCCATGTCGAAAAAAGTGAAAAAACTTGTTGACAGATTAAAAAGCCGGGTTCATAATTCTTTACATGGTGAGCGACAGCGACGCACCGGCCCCGACAGGGGCACTCAGGGGCGACGCGGCGCGAATCGAAAAAAGCTTGACGAGTCGGAATAGGGCGCGCTATAGTGGCGTCACTGGCACCCGGATAGGGGCCGGGGCAGGGCGGGGGCCTATCCCGTCTAACCG
>NZ_JBXAYC010000181.1:0-261 GCF_056782095.1 Dellaglioa sp. CoH-56-MRSF-13
GTACCACGGCCGGCCGTCGTCATCAGCCACGGGCCCGATACCACGGAAATCGCCAGTATCCTCACCCCACATCAAGATTGAACAGTGCGAGCAAAAGTCAGCCATTTGTTACCTCTATTTTGACCATGGCCTGAATGAAACCGGCGTTCGAGCTGTACCCTATACCGCCCAACGGTTCCCAGCCACCAACCTTGATAAATTCGTTTACCAATTCAATCAGATTGTCACGATTTACCGCATTTAGCACAGTGTATTGCATTT
>NZ_JBXAYC010000182.1:0-261 GCF_056782095.1 Dellaglioa sp. CoH-56-MRSF-13
TACGCTAAGGAGTACGGACCGGGCGCAAGCGGTACTGGCGTTCGAGAACGGAATGCACCTGCCCCAACCCACAAGAGTGCCCCGCGACCTGATTCAACCATACACCATCGAGCGGAACGCCCATCTCGGGCCGGTCCCCCGGGAGGTGGCGTAGCACCCTATTCACCGCGCGACAGTAAAGCCGCACAGGCTATGGCGACACTGCCACGCGCGCTTCAAGAGTTCGTGGCAAACGGGGAAACGAGTCCCGGCTCCGAGTCC
>NZ_JBXAYC010000183.1:0-260 GCF_056782095.1 Dellaglioa sp. CoH-56-MRSF-13
GATCTGCGGGGAAACTCGTAGCTGCCGAAAGGCGCTGCCGAATTAACGACTCGTCAGGAACATTGTCCGGGGACTCGCTCGGGCGTGGGTACGTGGCATGTGCCTCGTACTCGACCAAGATATGGGACCCATTCAAACGACGCTACGTCAAGAATACACGCGGCCCGGGCGGTAAACCACAACGGTACGTGACTGTTATTGTTTTTCTTGACCCACGGCTTCATGTGATGGTATCATGCAGCTGCGCCGATTTTCGCTAT
>NZ_JBXAYC010000184.1:0-259 GCF_056782095.1 Dellaglioa sp. CoH-56-MRSF-13
GTCGAAGAGGACAAGAGTGACGCACGCGTCCAGAAGATCAGTGCTGCGCAGTTGGCCGAATTGGCTGGCATGGTCAAGGCCGTGGCCTTGAAACCGGTAGCCAACATGGCAACGTCGATTGTCCCGGTATCGATTCGACTCTCGAAGAAAGGTGCGTTTGTTGCCTGCTACGATCCCAACCGTATGTGCTTTGTCCAGAACAAGGAACTGGTGGGCGATATAGATCTGTCGATTCCTCTCGACATGATGAGTGCCGTGC
>NZ_JBXAYC010000185.1:0-258 GCF_056782095.1 Dellaglioa sp. CoH-56-MRSF-13
ACTCACTGCTGTAGTTGCTCCGTATACCGAACCATCGTTAACTGTAAACGTGGTGCCGCCCGCGTACTCAATGCCGTTACGCCAAACTTGGGCATTGCTTGCTAGACCTGAATCGGGATCAGATACGTCGTAGAACAAATCAATTACTGCACCATAGATTATGGCGTCGCATATGGGCTGGTAGGGCAGAGCAAATCGCCACTTTTCTTGTTCTAGGTCCCACAGGTAAGCACCTTGCCGCTGTGTGTTCCCCTCTGT
>NZ_JBXAYC010000186.1:0-258 GCF_056782095.1 Dellaglioa sp. CoH-56-MRSF-13
GTACACTGGGTCGTGGTTTATGAACTCTATCTCGTGGTCTGCAACGCTGTTAAACTGGATATGTGCAAAGTACTTTGGAAGCTGTTCCCCAAAATTATTTTGGTACAGTGTGCCCGGAAAGTAAGTGTTTCGAACCTTGTGTCCTGTATGCAGGTGACCACCAACGGCCACCGCCTTCGACCGGTTCATACCTTCCTTCTTGACGGTGCGACCCGAATCAGATTTCGATCCGTACACTTCATTGTGGAAGATGTTTAG
>NZ_JBXAYC010000187.1:0-258 GCF_056782095.1 Dellaglioa sp. CoH-56-MRSF-13
TCGAGATTACCACAGGTCCTTTCACGATTTCGCGCTCCATCGCGAGCCGCACGATATCCTGAGCTACTGCGTCCATGGTAAGCGGCGGAACCTGTTTTGCATACATATGCTTGGCCCACAGCTCACCAGAAATCGCGTCCTCTACGTCACCCACAGTTTCCCAGCCAGTCGATTCAAGCGCGATGTTGAAGTGCTCGCTCAGGTCATGTGCCAGACAGAAGCGCAGATTCGGGTTCGTGATTCCGAGGCCTGCGAGCG
>NZ_JBXAYC010000188.1:0-258 GCF_056782095.1 Dellaglioa sp. CoH-56-MRSF-13
GCGTGCGGATGCGCCTGTTCGTAGCGGAGAGCCTGCGACACCAGCGTAGCGTCAGGTGTCATGCGTTCCCAATAGGTACGCCCTTGAAGATGATACACGTTCTCGTGGCTCATTGTTCGTCCCAATACTGTGCGTCAGCGCGGCCCATGAATACGTCGCGCGCGAGCTTGAGGCGCGTAACCAGATTGCCGATAGGGCCCCGGTCGAATGCCTCACCGCGCGCCGGAGTCCAGTATGGAACGCCGTTGGGTCCATAGA
>NZ_JBXAYC010000189.1:0-257 GCF_056782095.1 Dellaglioa sp. CoH-56-MRSF-13
AAGCGCAGCGCCGTCAGCGCGCTATGACTCACCTGATGGCAGGTGACGACAAGTGGACGCCAACCGGCGAAGAGCTGAACGCTCTGGTCCGTACGTTCCAGCAGGCTGAGTACGATCCGCTTGGTGGATGGGTATCGACGCGTAATGCGGTACAGGCGATCGATATCCGTCCGGGTGGTGATTTTTGGCGATGGTATGACACTGCCGATGTACTGGTGCCTTACAAGCTGCGAGCTATGGGCATCAGTGAAGCATTC
>NZ_JBXAYC010000190.1:0-257 GCF_056782095.1 Dellaglioa sp. CoH-56-MRSF-13
GTACATGCGGGCCAGATATTCCCGTGCCGCTTTCTCGGTCGCGAGCGCGGCCCATGGCGTACAATCCAGATAACCGGGCGCGTACATGCGTGCGAGCCAGCCTTCGCAAACCGGAACCAGTTCATCAGGGTCCAGCGGTTCGCCCTCAAGATAGTTGAGGAATGCCGATACGTCGGTCGCGCACGTGCGCCCGATCACGTCGGACGGCACAATTTCCAACCCGTGCGTCGTGTCGATTGCAAAATAAAGATCATGGT
>NZ_JBXAYC010000191.1:0-256 GCF_056782095.1 Dellaglioa sp. CoH-56-MRSF-13
CCCGTCTAACGCGACTAACTCGCATTAAACGCGATGCATTGATCGTAGCGCAAGCCGGCACGATCGCCGTAGACGCTACAGTGAGGTTCTCCGCACGCCTACCCATCCAAAAGACTCGCATCTAGCCGAATTCCGCAGAGTTTGTCGGTAATGTGCGCTATTCCAATGTGATGAATTCGCGCCGATCGAACCTCGTCGATGTTCGGGTACCCGACGAGCGCGAGTCCCGTGCTCGGGGATGAGCGGACAAAGAACT
>NZ_JBXAYC010000192.1:0-256 GCF_056782095.1 Dellaglioa sp. CoH-56-MRSF-13
TCGCTCCGACGTGGGCCCGGATATTTTCTGATGAATCGAAGCAACAAGAAAATGAGTCGTGGTCTTAACGGTGAGACCATCGACCACAAGAAGTACATCAAGACGTATCGCTATCAGGTGATGCGTGTGGTGCGCGACATCGAACAGGGTTCCGTATCCGAAGACGACATGGCTCGACTCCGGAACTTTTGTCAAATGGCGATCACGTTGATGGAACATGCGCCGATTTCGCAAATACAGGCCGCGTGGCGAGATG
>NZ_JBXAYC010000193.1:0-256 GCF_056782095.1 Dellaglioa sp. CoH-56-MRSF-13
GCATTTGGGTGACCAACCAGGTGGTCCGCATCCGCTGCGTCTGGGCGAGGACTCCGTGGGCTTTCGACTTGGTCGCGTAGTTGCTGATGAGGTTCTTGCCTGCGCCGCTGCGGCCGGGCTTGAACAAGTAGTCGCTTTCGGCGAGTTCGTCTGCCCGGCGGACGAGGATGGTCTCCCACCGGTGAAGCACGGGGACATGTCGGGTGCGACCCTCAGCGACGTAAACGAGGACGACACCGTCGATGGTGGTGACGTC
>NZ_JBXAYC010000194.1:0-255 GCF_056782095.1 Dellaglioa sp. CoH-56-MRSF-13
GAAGTAGCAGAGTGGGTGTTCCTCGATCCGAAGCAACGGGCCGAAATAGTTGCCCGCGTTGAACAAGAGGCAAGAGCCCTCAAGTTCAGGTTTTAAGCCGTATCGCCCGGGGACAGGAGTCCCCGGTTCACAAATTCTTAGCAACAGGAGTTGCAAAATGGACAACCAATTCAATCTCGCGCTTGACACCGACGTTTACAAGTGGAGCCACGCAGCTCAACTGCCGCCCGGCGTGCAGTTTGCTTCGTCGTACTG
>NZ_JBXAYC010000195.1:0-255 GCF_056782095.1 Dellaglioa sp. CoH-56-MRSF-13
GGTGTTGCCTGCACCAACGAATGTGCCAGCTCCAGCACCGCATATCGAATCTTGTTCATGCTTGTTCTCCGCACCAGTTTTCGAGCATCCACTCGGCCCACGCGATGCGGGATTCAAGAACACCGGGCAACGAATCGATGTAGCCAGAGTAGGGAGCGTCTCCCACCGTGCCCTCGTATTCAGGAAGCGCACCCTGCGCCACGAGCCATGTCGTGTACGAGTGGTGCACGTCCAACAATTCGCGAATGCGATGCT
>NZ_JBXAYC010000196.1:0-254 GCF_056782095.1 Dellaglioa sp. CoH-56-MRSF-13
TGAACGTATATGAGGCTGGGGACGCGACAGCAACCGGATTGACAGGCGGGGTTGGCAGTGGACTAATTGTTTCGCAGTCTGGGGCACCTGCTGCTAACGGCCAGTTCACACCAGCCACAACAAATGGTGGCTTTTTGCACCTATTCGTTACTGGGGCATCGGGCGGAAACCGCCAATGGGGTATCCTAAACTCCGTTGCTAACAATTCGGCCTTTGTAAGCGGGTCCCTGTCTGCGACCACTAATCTGTACCAT
>NZ_JBXAYC010000197.1:0-254 GCF_056782095.1 Dellaglioa sp. CoH-56-MRSF-13
GAGCTTGTACTCCTGTTCGATAGCAAGAAACATCGAATCGAACTCGACGGACGCGCTCTGGCATTCGAGTACACGTTTATGCAGTTTCACGCGATTCCTCCAATTGTTGGATCATGTGCTGGACCCATGCGATGCGCGTCGCTTTCATCCCCTTACGGTCTTGCGACCACGTGGAATCGAACGTCTCGACATATTGTTCCAGTACAACGACGCTGCCGGCCCGCAGCATCTCAAGAGCCGGCGGGCTCGACACG
>NZ_JBXAYC010000198.1:0-253 GCF_056782095.1 Dellaglioa sp. CoH-56-MRSF-13
TGGAATACTGCGCTGCTGTCAAAATTGTGTTTCATGGTCTTATATCCAGTTATTTGGGGGTTATAGGTGAAATGCTGTGCCCTTAGTTCGTGCCCGAGACAGGTCGACGAGCCGTAACTGATGCAATCCAGTCTTCCGGAATAGCGGTTGAGACTTCGCGCATGTCTTGCTCGTCTTCCGAATCGGACACGTCCTTGTTGCTGACAACCAGCACATAGCCCCGACGCACAAAACAGCGGCCAACGCACACACC
>NZ_JBXAYC010000199.1:0-252 GCF_056782095.1 Dellaglioa sp. CoH-56-MRSF-13
GATCCCGGCCCTGCTGGTAATGATTCTGGTGCTGCTTATCCGCATCATCTTTGAAAACACCCACTACCACACCATCCACCAGTTTATTTATGAAGTGGTTGCCACCCCGGTACGCCACTACGGCACCTCTTATTTCGGGGCGCTGATGACCGTATTCAGCATCACCATTCTGTGGTCAGTGGGCATTAACTCCGGTTCGATGATCAACGGGATTATTCGCCCGCTGTGGATGGAGAACCAGACCGACAACAT
>NZ_JBXAYC010000200.1:0-252 GCF_056782095.1 Dellaglioa sp. CoH-56-MRSF-13
GAGTTCCGCGATTTCGGCTGATCGATGGTCACGATCGTGGACCCGGTTTCCGCTCGCTCCTGATGCTGTTCCTTTGTCAGGTTCCACGTGAACGAGTTGGAACTGTGTTCGGTGAGAGCCCGCGAATACCGGATTTTACCGTCTTCCGAGAGCTGGGCGAGCAGTATGTTCACGCGGTTGCTGTTTTCGGCGTTGATTTTCGCGTAGCGCCCGACCGCACCCAGCTGACGCCACTGATCATCGCCGTCCGCG
>NZ_JBXAYC010000201.1:0-252 GCF_056782095.1 Dellaglioa sp. CoH-56-MRSF-13
TCACTGGGTCAGCTTGTGTACGCGTACGGCATCTCGACGGACATGGCAAGCACCGGAGACGTTGGGTACCCAACATCGTGGGTTTATCCGCAGGTGACACAGGCTCAGGCACCGGCATCTATTACGCTCACGTGGCCCGCAGTATATGACGCAAGTAAATACTATATCTGGGGTCGCGATTCGCATGATGGGTTCGGCTTGCTGGCCACGATCAATGCTGGCCAGCCCCTGAAGTGGACGGACGACGGCTCG
>NZ_JBXAYC010000202.1:0-251 GCF_056782095.1 Dellaglioa sp. CoH-56-MRSF-13
CCCGGTCAATCCGACACCGCCCACAAACGGCACGATTCGTTGGGCCGCGTCCGTTGATCAAGTCGCGTTTGCCAAGGTCTGTTCGTTCCTAGATTTCAACTGGGCCGAGCTATTCCAAACCAATCAGACGATCATAGACAACTACGGTACCATTGATCCCGTGTCGATCGCGATCGTATCGAATCCGCCTACCGGTGAATTCAAGGCCTCGGTGCTGACCGGTATCGGGCAGACGGTGGTGGGCCAAGGTC
>NZ_JBXAYC010000203.1:0-250 GCF_056782095.1 Dellaglioa sp. CoH-56-MRSF-13
GTGCACGATGATCCGAATATCGGTATCCCACTGGAACTCGAATTGGAACTGTTCCGGGAACACCATCGACGCATAACGGTTGATCAAGACCATTAGGCGTTGCGAGATAGCTTCGATAGCCATCTTCTTCATGTTCTTGTCTTGGAAGCCATGAACGAGATGCTTTAATGCTTCTTCATCGGCCAGTTGCGTTTCCAGTTCCGCCAGTCGCTCCTTCACTTCCTTGATGCGGCGCACCGTCATCCGATGC
>NZ_JBXAYC010000204.1:0-250 GCF_056782095.1 Dellaglioa sp. CoH-56-MRSF-13
AGATACTGGATACGGGAAATCACCTCTTGAAACAATTCGGTTTCTTTCAGTCGCGTTTTCCCTCCTTTGTTCAAGAGTCTATATTTTGTCCCAAGTTTTTACACTTGTCGACAAAAAGGGCCGGCCCCGTAGGACCAGCCCAGCACAACATTACATCACGATCAGGTCCTTGGAGTGTGCGTGCGGAACAGCAAACCGCTTGAACAGCGAGGAACTTGCCTCGGCGCGTTCGCGCACTTCACTGAACGAC
>NZ_JBXAYC010000205.1:0-250 GCF_056782095.1 Dellaglioa sp. CoH-56-MRSF-13
GTCGCGGCCCGGGCAGCTGGTCCACGTCGATATCAAGAAACTCGGCCGCATCCCCGACGGGGGCGGCCACCGCACCCTCGGCCGGCAAGCGGGCAAGAAGAACAACAACGGACACGGTCGCAGCGGCCGCGGCTACTCCTTCCTGCACCACGCCGTCGACGACCACTCCCGGCTCGCATACTCCGAGATCCACACCGACGAACGCAAAGAGACCGCCGCCGGGTTCTGGCAGCGCGCCAACGCCTTCTTC
>NZ_JBXAYC010000206.1:0-250 GCF_056782095.1 Dellaglioa sp. CoH-56-MRSF-13
GTCGTGGAAGTCACATCCATTCACTGGAAGAAGACGCGGCTCGGGCGCTGGCAACCGAAGATCAAGATCACGCCAACCGAAATCGACGGGACAGTCGTGACGCAGGCCACAGCGCATAACGCGACATGGATGATGGAACGTGGTATCGGTGAGGGTGCTCACGTCAAGGTCCTGAATTCGGGCGATGTGATTCCGAAGATTGTTGGCGTCGTGAAGAAGGCAAAATGGACGCCACCACCGGGCCCCTATG
>NZ_JBXAYC010000207.1:0-248 GCF_056782095.1 Dellaglioa sp. CoH-56-MRSF-13
ATAGATCAGCGGGTGTTGGACGGCTCGTTGCCTCCTGAGGCTGGCGGTCTCAAGGGGCTGCTTCTGAACGACGGCGTGCCCGGCCTCGAAATCGGCGTTGACGGCGAGAACGATGAGGCGGAACAAATGACGACAGCGGCGGCCCAGCGTCTGTCCTCGTTTGATGAATAAGACGAAACAGAGGTCTAGTAAATAGGAGAAAGTTGTGGTATGCTTCTCCGCAATAACCCCGATAGCTACGGTTATCG
>NZ_JBXAYC010000208.1:0-247 GCF_056782095.1 Dellaglioa sp. CoH-56-MRSF-13
GTCAAGGGCTACACGAACGGTCTGGGCCAGTCGAGCGGCGGTAAGCACGTTGATTCTGTGTCAGGTGCCTTGTACACGGCGCTCAAACCTTGGATCAAAACCAAAAAGGTTGCTGGCAAGCAGGTTCCGGTGTTCCGGGAAGCTGACCTGAAAGAAGGTCTGGTAGGTCTCGTGAACATGTACCTGAGCAAAGCCACGTTCACGTCTCAGGACAAGGCGAAGCTCTCGGACGATCGCGCCGGGCCCG
>NZ_JBXAYC010000209.1:0-245 GCF_056782095.1 Dellaglioa sp. CoH-56-MRSF-13
ACTTGGAGCATACATTTTCTGTGTGGATAAACAGCGGCCGATCTTTCACCGTTGGATACCGATGAAACAGGTATCGAGTTGGTTCCTGTGCCCGTGTGATCTGGACAAAATCAGGATCAGTGGACCAAGCGAGCTGCGTGCTGCGGTTTACCGTATCGTACACACCGTAGAACCCAAGATCAAGACCCTGACTCAGAATTGAGAACGAGGGATGCTCGCTCTGGTTGTTGACGATGGCTACGTAC
>NZ_JBXAYC010000210.1:0-245 GCF_056782095.1 Dellaglioa sp. CoH-56-MRSF-13
GGTAATATCATTATAATTTGGCAGAAACGTCGAGTATTTCTCTTTTTCAGTGACCGATGATGAGCAGGCGGTCAATGTTAACGCCACGGGTAAAATTATCGCGCAGGTTTTTTTCATTATAATCTTCCATGTCAATTTTAATTCATAGCAAATAATTGACCAAAAGAATACCCGCCGGTCAGTGATAAGTCATATGACAATACCGGCAAAAATGTATATCATTTTTGATATACAAACTCAAAATG
>NZ_JBXAYC010000211.1:0-243 GCF_056782095.1 Dellaglioa sp. CoH-56-MRSF-13
GTTCTACGCTTCGTTCCTGACGCTCGATTTTGTCGAGCACTCGATTGAGGACACGACGATTCTGCTGCCGCTCGTCTCGACGCGCACCCGGAGCCGGGCCGCAGCACGGGCAATGGAAACCGCCCGGACCATAACTGATTACACGACGGGAAAATGCTTTTGCTTTCATGAGACCTCCAGTTGATTATCACTGAACTCTACTCATGATCGCCTCCTATTCTGTTGGGTGGGAACGGTACGATT
>NZ_JBXAYC010000212.1:0-243 GCF_056782095.1 Dellaglioa sp. CoH-56-MRSF-13
CTCCTGGGCGGCCTTCTTCTCCTTACGGCCGTCGATCACGGAGAATCGGCTGAACATGGGAAGGCTGGCGAGACTGATGTTCGCCGCGACGCCGAGATCGGGGATGACGCCCTCGGCTTTGCGGTCCTGCGGCAGCAGCCCGATGCCACGACGGATCGCATCGCGAGGAGCCGAGAACGCGACCTTCTTGTCATCGAGCCGGATGCTTCCCTCGGAACTCCGGCGAGCGCCCGCCAGCAGGCC
>NZ_JBXAYC010000213.1:0-242 GCF_056782095.1 Dellaglioa sp. CoH-56-MRSF-13
GGTTCCTTGAAATAGTGCAAGAAGTCGCGGAGACTGCCGCACGTGATTCCCGGTACCCGTGTCTCGATGTCTTCTTGTCCACGAATGAGGCCGGCGTTCAGCGCGATGTGGGTGGCCCCCACATGTTCCATATTCGTGTACAGATACATCGTGTAGAACCGGATCGGTTTCTACCGCGCACCCAATTAAACATACCACACCTGAGTACGTGTTTCGCTAATGTTTAACCTGTCAAGTGATTG
>NZ_JBXAYC010000214.1:0-242 GCF_056782095.1 Dellaglioa sp. CoH-56-MRSF-13
GTCTTCCGCCTGGTCGGTCGCCTTGCTGCGCACCTTGCGCATTTCGGCTTCACGCGTCTGCTTGACCGAGATCTCGATCAGGTCGCGCACGATGCTGTCGACGTCGCGGCCGACGTAGCCGACTTCGGTGAACTTGGTCGCTTCGATCTTGATGAACGGCGCGTCGGCGAGCTTCGCGAGGCGGCGCGCGATTTCGGTCTTGCCGACGCCCGTCGGCCCGATCATCAGGATGTTCTTCGGCG
>NZ_JBXAYC010000215.1:0-241 GCF_056782095.1 Dellaglioa sp. CoH-56-MRSF-13
CAACGTGCGTATTGCCGCAGCAGTGCGCCACGCACCGTCTTTTCCGGAATTGCGTCTACGTTCATGCTTGCTCCCAACACCAGTTGTCCATCATCCACTTGATCCACGCAAGACGCGTGGCCCGAAGTCGCGGCTCAGCGTCATCGGCCTCCGCATCGAACCCGGAATCGCGACGTGCTCGGAGCCACGACTCTAGTACATTATGGGCCCCGAGGGACGCACGGATAGCGGCGCGCACCTT
>NZ_JBXAYC010000216.1:0-240 GCF_056782095.1 Dellaglioa sp. CoH-56-MRSF-13
ACTCGAACTGAAGTCGTTGGCATATCGAGTGCGGAAGCAGGAAGCGGCGATTGCGTACACCGAACTCCTGATCTACGCGGTTGATCATCTGGATTCCCTGATGAAGGCCCTGAAGTCGAAGGACCCAGATGCGATGCTCCAGAAGCTGATGAAGGTGACTGCCGAGCAAGCCAAGCAGCTGCTTGATCTGCCGACTCGGCGTTGGTCTAAGCTGGATCAAGAGCAGATGAAGGTCAAGCT
>NZ_JBXAYC010000217.1:0-239 GCF_056782095.1 Dellaglioa sp. CoH-56-MRSF-13
CCGAGCCCTTTGGCGCCGACAATTGTACAAATCACTCCAACAATCGACTTTTTGATCAAGGCACACATCGCGAGTGCGGAAGAATAGTCGGTCGACTTGGCAGTGGTCTTGGTGTCGGAGCGATTGACCTTAACCAGGTATCCCCACCAATAGGCGGCCCACGAGGGATCGGCGACTACCGGGAACGCACGGGGTGCGGTGACGGCGACAACTTGGGTAAGGGTCGTGCCAGGTGTTTG
>NZ_JBXAYC010000218.1:0-238 GCF_056782095.1 Dellaglioa sp. CoH-56-MRSF-13
TGCATTTATGCCACCTTTTCGAAGGCCGCACGAATCTTCGCGTGCACGGACAAGCGCGTTGCATCGCCAGCCGTATAGATCGCGAAGTTCGAGTCGATGATGTTGAGAATTTCGTCCATCAGGGGCGGGCGCTCGCGCTCTCGCTCCAGTTGTTCGTTAGCCTTTTCGCAGCCCACGATCTTCGCAATCGAGGCCCGGGCCATCGGATGATCGGGAAGCGCCGCGTGCAGATAATTGG
>NZ_JBXAYC010000219.1:0-238 GCF_056782095.1 Dellaglioa sp. CoH-56-MRSF-13
CGCCCACATCACACGTGCCGCTCGTTACTTCTAACCTGAACACCACGACGACAGCGCTGAACTACACCACTAACAATGGAGCATCATGGACTAGTGTGACCTTGCCTGTTACTCCGAGTTCAGTAGCCTCTACTGCTATGTGTCCAGCAGACACCGGCAATTCTGCGTTTCCTCACGTTGTTCCTGTTGTGTCCAATACCGGTTCAGGATTTCAGGGCATACTGTATGCGATAGTAGG
>NZ_JBXAYC010000220.1:0-238 GCF_056782095.1 Dellaglioa sp. CoH-56-MRSF-13
GGACCAGAGGACGTTGCCGCGCAGCGTGTGGGCGATGACCTTCACGCTGGCGCGCTCGGTCTCCTGCGGTGCGATCAGTTCCGCGATCAGTTCAGACCGCGATTGGGGAGAGAAATACCAGCCCATGAGAGGCCTCCTGAAGAATGTAGAGCCAGAGGCCTCCCCGTGGGGAAGAACCCCCAGCGGGTGATGGAATGCCGCGTGTGCGGCGATGGAATGCAGTGCGGGCTAGGAACCG
>NZ_JBXAYC010000221.1:0-237 GCF_056782095.1 Dellaglioa sp. CoH-56-MRSF-13
CTCCAGACCATTTTTCTTTAGCGTCTTGTATGCTTTGTCAAAAGCCCGCACCACCCGATCGCCAACATCTCCTTCAGGTCGATAGAACCAATAGAGTGGGCCGAATTTGTCATGCGTCTTGCGCCCCTTGTACACGCGGCTCGTGTCGCACCCAAAAACCTTTCCGCGATGAGGCTCGTCTCCATTGAGCACAGCCAAAATCTTTGCATGCGGGACCTCGACTATAGCATCCTTTTG
>NZ_JBXAYC010000222.1:0-235 GCF_056782095.1 Dellaglioa sp. CoH-56-MRSF-13
GCTGTTCGACGGAATCCCCAATAGCGTGTTCCGTCGAAGCCGCATCCTATACCATAGCTCGCGCTGACGTAATACGGAACGTTGCTATTGAGCTTGGCACCAAATCCGAGCGTAATACCACCCGCATTCCATGCTTGCTGAACAGTGTACCCCGTATTGTAGTATCCCCACGTCTGGTCCGCTGCTGCTCCCCACGTAGCCGACGATGCCGCCGACGACTGAAATGCGCCCACTG
>NZ_JBXAYC010000223.1:0-235 GCF_056782095.1 Dellaglioa sp. CoH-56-MRSF-13
GCCCGACAATAAGTCAACGTGTTTTGCTCCTCATGTATTACATTTTATTTTTTATAATTCATCTCTGAAATTCTCAAGATTTTCATCCACAATCTCTGTATTAACCAGAACAACTCTCTTCACATGATAGACTGCTTTTGCATCTTTCGCTAATTCCTGAAATGTATGCCCCCCCATGGGAACCAATGGAAACTTCTGTCGGTTTTATCTTATTCTTTTCCGACCACTGCTTTTC
>NZ_JBXAYC010000224.1:0-235 GCF_056782095.1 Dellaglioa sp. CoH-56-MRSF-13
GGTCAATGCCGCGTACACGAGACCGGCATCAAAATGATCTGCGAATATCTATTGCAGGACGGGCGGCGCCTTGGAACGCGGCGGGTATCGAGCATCGATACGGCTTTCGCCGACGACCTCTTTGAAAAACTTCTTTTCAAAGACGTGAAGGGCGAAAAGATCGAACGCCGCACCACCGTCAACCACGCGATGAAGACCGCGCGTTCGGCATGGAATACCGTGTCACGCGCCAATC
>NZ_JBXAYC010000225.1:0-234 GCF_056782095.1 Dellaglioa sp. CoH-56-MRSF-13
GTGGGTTGACCACCCGAGCACTTCGTTCATGGCCAAGATCGAGCAGCGTATCGACTACGACGGCTATAAAGGCAGCTCGACCATGAAGATGAAATCCGAAAACCTCGACGAGCTGTTGCAGATGCTCCAAAAATATGCCGCAGGCGAGGAATGATGAACCGGCTTCCATTCGACATTGATGCGGCTGCGGCAGGGGCACAGATCATCACGCGTGATGGTCGCGGTGTCCAGCTG
>NZ_JBXAYC010000226.1:0-234 GCF_056782095.1 Dellaglioa sp. CoH-56-MRSF-13
GTCAACCGTCTCTCGCAGTACGCGCAACGCATGCGTGATTTGGCGGATCGTCTTCAGGCCCGCACGCGTCACATCGTACAGCGGGAGTCGATCTGATGCGGCCCATGTTTGCTGTACAAGTCACGAGTCGTGACGATGCCGAGCTGCACAAGACGATCGAGGCGTTGAAGCAAGCTGGTCTCGACTATGAAACGTTCGGTGTGATCCCATTCGAGTACGAGATCACGAATCTTG
>NZ_JBXAYC010000227.1:0-233 GCF_056782095.1 Dellaglioa sp. CoH-56-MRSF-13
GTACGCAGCAGAGGCCAGCGTACACGCGGCACGCGCGGGCGCGGACGAGCCCGACACGGACACGGACGCGGCGCACGTACTGGCGTTCGTGGACCGATTCGAACACGCCTACCCGTTTTAAGGACGCGTCGCACAAAAAGGGGCTCTAGGCCCCTTTTCTCATTCGTCCGTGTAGAGGTCGCGGATCGCGGCCCCATACAGCACGTGATTGTAGGCACGCCCCGAGCCCGAGG
>NZ_JBXAYC010000228.1:0-233 GCF_056782095.1 Dellaglioa sp. CoH-56-MRSF-13
CTCCTAGTTCAATTACACGCGCAGACCAGCAGCGACCGAACGCGAGTTCGCGACCGAGATAGCGAGCGATTCGAACATCACCCAACCACGACCCGGCACCTTCTCGATGCTGATGTCGATCGGCTGCGATTGCAGACCGCCGCGATCCGAGTAAGCGCCGTGGTTCAGCGCGTCCGAGATCACGAAGAATTCGCCTTGGTTCAGGACCTTGTGTTCCGGGTGACGGTATGCGT
>NZ_JBXAYC010000229.1:0-233 GCF_056782095.1 Dellaglioa sp. CoH-56-MRSF-13
GCGTTGATAAACGCGCCGATGCGGCCACGCGCAACCCTAAGCGCCCCGTTGAACTCTTGTTCGGAGCACGTATAGTCTTCTTTTTTACAAAGCGTCAGAAGTTCGGGGTCTATGCCGTGCCCCGGATCGTAAGCTTCATGACTGACGTGCAGCAGAGCATTTGGCTTCGGCTCCCACACCAACGACACACGTAGGCGGTAGTTCGGAGCTATCATCAGGTACTCTTCCTCGTG
>NZ_JBXAYC010000230.1:0-232 GCF_056782095.1 Dellaglioa sp. CoH-56-MRSF-13
GATACGCCGTTATACGCTGGAGCTGGAGAACCCGACTGAGGTTGGAGTACGCACCTTCTACGAGGCGCGAATCACGTTGCACGTGGACCTTGAACTCGGTATCGACGAGCCGGCATCCCTGCGACTAACTCCGTTTCCCGAGGACTTGGAGCGTCCGACGCCACAACAGATCATTGACGCACAGCGCGAGATCGCGATCGATGAGCCGTGTAGTCCAACGATAGTGATAGAG
>NZ_JBXAYC010000231.1:0-232 GCF_056782095.1 Dellaglioa sp. CoH-56-MRSF-13
TCGTCCTCCAGTTCTTCGTTCGACTGCGGGTCGAGCAGCAGCGGGAGCGACTGGTGAGCAATATCTATCGAGATGAGCTGGACAGCATCCAGCAGGCACAGGAACGGCTGCGCACACGCCTGCGACTTCTACAGGAAAGCTGCCCACACACGAATGCCGAGAAGAAGTACGACGGCAGCACCGGTAACTGGTGCAAGGCTGATGATTGCTACTGGATCGACTTTCACTGTCC
>NZ_JBXAYC010000232.1:0-232 GCF_056782095.1 Dellaglioa sp. CoH-56-MRSF-13
AGACTTCTGTATGTGCGCTGCCGGGTATTCTTCCCGGCCACGGGCGTGAACATCAAAGTGCTCAACGGCTGCTGCACTAAGATCGTTGACACCGCCATCTACACCGCGTTCGACCACGACCAGAACAACGCGCTCATCAACTACTCGATCGTGCCTCCCGGCGCGGCGGCGAACACCGATCCTCAGATCTCGGGGACGGTCACGCAGACCCCCGCCTCCATCGGCACGCCCG
>NZ_JBXAYC010000233.1:0-231 GCF_056782095.1 Dellaglioa sp. CoH-56-MRSF-13
CGATCATGTACCGCAACGGCGCACGCGTAGGCATGCATCGGATGCCGTACGAGCGGGCCGAATGCGGACAGCACGTCGCGGGCCAAATGTGCCTGACCCAGATCGTAATCGCTTTTCGGAATGTTTTTCATTTGATGCGGTTTCCTTTATCGTCATAGTAGCGGCAACCCGGCACGTAGCGCAGATTCCGCGCGTACGTCGGGGCCTGACGCACCATCAGTTCCAGATAAC
>NZ_JBXAYC010000234.1:0-231 GCF_056782095.1 Dellaglioa sp. CoH-56-MRSF-13
AGTAGTTAGACGGGTCGATACCGGCCTCTGCCAGTTCCTGTTCCCCGAAACCGTTACGCAAATCCTGTTCCGTCAGGTCCCATACACGCCGCGCGTTATCGCGTAGCCACAGCATAGCCCGGTAGTCGGAGCCACGGGCCCGCAGCTCGTTGACCATGGCACCAAACACGCGATGAGGACCACTGTAAAACGCACCAGTTCCCGCATCGTGCAGAACAGGGCTCTGCGCGT
>NZ_JBXAYC010000235.1:0-231 GCF_056782095.1 Dellaglioa sp. CoH-56-MRSF-13
CTTGTCGAACTTGAACGTAAGGCGCAGGCCGCCTAGTGCGATTTGAACTTTCTCCGAATCGCTTTCCGGTTTCTCGTTGAGGCCGACGATGGGTTGACGCGCAGGATCGTGCACATAATCGACACGCAGAACTGCCTTGTTGCGCACTTCCGAGTAGTCGAATACAGCACGGTATCCCCACCGACAGAAGAAGTCATACAGCACGTCGCGCATGCGGTCGATGAGGCGCGT
>NZ_JBXAYC010000236.1:0-231 GCF_056782095.1 Dellaglioa sp. CoH-56-MRSF-13
GGCGGTGTACGCCGCGGCGTAAGCGCTCAACGTGAGAGGCGCCGGCTCCTTCGGGGGGCCGGCGCCTTTTCGCGTCACCCGACCAAGCGCAGCCAGATGAACCAGAAGTACCCGGTCGCGAGCACTCCGAGGACGAGGCCGATGATCGCGGTGACGCGGCCGTTGTAGCGGACGGCGGGGTCGATCGTGGACGCGCGGACCAGGCCGGCGATGGAGAAGCCGGCGCCGAGG
>NZ_JBXAYC010000237.1:0-231 GCF_056782095.1 Dellaglioa sp. CoH-56-MRSF-13
TATAGACAGCAGGCATCAGCTTATCAACATGGGTCCGTGCCCGAGCCGCGAGAACCGCCCGCGCCTCTTCCTGTGCGGCCCGTGCCTCGGACGCGCTAATGGCCTCTGTCTGTACACGGCGCAGCTCGTACTTGACGGAATGGTCAGAACCGCCCCACGCTGCTGAATCGTACGCACGATCAATCACGATGTCGTCGTCGATCAGCAGAATGTTACACGCTACGTCTACCC
>NZ_JBXAYC010000238.1:0-230 GCF_056782095.1 Dellaglioa sp. CoH-56-MRSF-13
ATTAGCGCCGTCTTCGAAGCTTGCCTTGGTCTTTGCCGGGTGGTGCGGGCCCTTCTCAGGAGCCAGCTTCACTTCACCCGGATGCTTTTCCGGCTTCTTGTGCGCATCACGCGGGTCTTTTGCCTTGTCGTAACCTTCGTTACCCTTGGCAGCGCTCGCATTCATGCGGTTGGTCTTTTCGGTCATTTCCGTGTCGTTTTGGAAATGGGTGCTGCCGTGCGGGCCTTCTT
>NZ_JBXAYC010000239.1:0-229 GCF_056782095.1 Dellaglioa sp. CoH-56-MRSF-13
GGATGCGTGGCAACCGGCCACCATACCAACTCAAGGTATAAAGGCCAATGGGCATTGAAGTTCCCAAATCACCATCGGGCAGTAAGCGTTGAGCTTCCGCAGCGCGACAAACATATGCAGGTATCGGTAGCATCAAGATGGGGAGGCGTAGATCAGGACATAGCAGATACGCTCGCTCATGAGCTACAGGACCTCGACGCCAAGTACGAAGGAAGCCGCTGGCTATATA
>NZ_JBXAYC010000240.1:0-229 GCF_056782095.1 Dellaglioa sp. CoH-56-MRSF-13
GGCCTACAGGGGTTATTGTTGACGGCTCAAACCAAACCCCGTAAGATTCACACATACCGCACTGAGCGGGATTAACCACTAGAGGCAAATATGGCAACCTACCTTAACCTGAAAATCGGCGCGGCTCGTCGTCTGGCCTATCTGCGCGGCTACGTGCAGGCGCATAACGAAAAGGTCGCAAAGGAGGGTTACGGGTTGACGCTGGATAGCTGGAAAGCGGCGCGCACGC